>JAIERC010000341.1 GCA_019747165.1 Sphingomonas sp.
CATAGCCCTTTTCCTTGAGCAGATCGCCGGTATCAAAGCCCAGATCGCCTGCCCCCTTGGGCGCGACGATGTCATAGATATTGCCCCATTCCTGCGCCCACATATTGCCCAGCAAATCGGCGCGGATCGGCCCAGTCTTGGGTTGCACTGCATCGCCATATTTGGCGTTGAGCTTGGCACGCGTATAGGCGTGGAGCGCGCGATAGAGTGGCTCAACCTCGCGCCATAATTTGTCAGTCAGCGCCGCGAATTCCTTCGGGCTCATGTCATAGCCCGAGCGCCACATTGCGCCGACATCGGGATAGCCGAGTTCGGTCGCGCCTTGGTTGGCGATCACGACGCTGCGGGCATAATCGTCATGCATTTGTGCGCCGACATTATCGTGCCAGCTGACCCACATTTCCTTGGATTTCGCCGGATCGCGCACCGTGCCCATCGCCGCTTCGATATCGCTGCCGTTGATTGGCTTGCCATCTAGCGTGCCCTTGCCCTTGCCATATTGCGAGGACATCCGCGTGACGATCGTCGCCAGTTCATCTGCGGCGCCCGGCTTGGTCGGGGCCGGCAGTGTGATCGTGCCGCGCAGCAGATCGAGTTTGCGGATCGTGTCGGGCGAGAGATCGGCCACTTTCTGGAACCGGGCGGCCTCTAGCGCGAGTCTGACGGCGAGTTCGGTGCCCTCTGCCCCTGACTTGGCGGCGAGCGCATCGGTATCATCGGTGATATAGGTGGCGTTCACCCATTGGATGCGGTTGGCATCGATCGAGTATGCAGCCAGCTGCTTTTCAGCGGCGGCCACAAAGGCATCAGCGTCGGCGGCGGTGAGCGCTACCGTCATGGCCGCAGCTTCAGCGGCGGGCTTTTTATCCGTGGCGTTTGCTGGGCTGGCGAACAGCGCGATCGACAGCGCAATCGCCGACAACGAAGCCGATGCGGGGAGGCGGTTCATGGGCATTCCTCTGCTTTTCATTTTGATCGGGCTACAGGACCAGACTGCGCCAACAGGGTCAACCCGCCAAAAAGCGTGCAATTGCCTCGCCCAGCTCGGGTTTCACCACCGCGCTCATGTGATTGCCGGGCACTTCGACATAACGCGCTTGTGGCAGCGCCCTGGCCAGTGCCTCGGCCGATCCATTGTCGAAATCATCCTTGCCGGACAGCACCAGCACGGGCTGGGCAATGGCGGCCAGATCGGCATCGGTCATGTTCACAAAGGTGTCGAGAATATGGATCAGCGCCTGGGGATCGCCATTACTGGACTTTAAAAAGGCTCTGGCCAGCCATTCCGCAGACCCGCTGGCAAAGGTGCCGGGATGGGTGAGGACAGTACGGAAAAAGTCGATCCGCTTGCCGTTCTGCGTGAGTCCCTCATACCCCATGCCCGAAAAGATCACGCGGCGGGGTGTCGCGCCGAGCACCAGCATCCGTCCCGTCGTCCGTCCGCCCAGCGAATAACCGCCCAAATCATAATCGCTGAGTCCAAGATGCTCGATCAGCGCCAACCCATCCTTCGCCAGCACGTCGAGCGGATAGGCCTCGGCATCGTGTGGTTTGGCGCTGTCGCCATGCGCGCGCAGATCAGGCATGATCACGCGAAAGCCGCGCGCAGCAATCGCGGCGGCATGGCCGTATTTGATCCAGTTGGTGTTGGCGTCCGAGAACAGCCCATGCAGCAGCAGCACCGACCGCCCCTCCCCGATCTCCCGCCAGACGAGATCGGCACCGTCAAAACCGGCATAATGGTGGATGGTCGGGTCTGTCATGCCATCAGCTTCATGAACGCGGCGGGGGGCGCATTTTCCTCGAAGCTCGGCACAGCGGGGTCGATCGTCAGCCAGGGCTGTTTGCGCTTGGTCCAGATGTGCATCATCGGGCTCAGCGTTTCCGCCGCATCGAGCGTCCCTGCCCGCACCACGGCCATCATCGGCCAGACCGTATTGGTGTTCCACAACCGCGTATGGCAGATGCTGCATACATGCTGGGTCGACATGCCACCGCTCGGGCGTTCGGCGGCATATTCCACGACGGGCCCGGTGGCGGTGATGGCATCGCTGCGGATCATCGCCTGCTCGGTAAAGGCGCTGCCCGACCAGGTCTGGCAATGCTGGCAATGGCAGGCATAGACCGGCGGCATCTTGTCCCCCGCTAGCGTGTAACGGCACGCGCCGCAGCGGCAGCCGCCCTCGATCTGGTTTGCCACATTCATCCCCAATGCTGATCGCTGTTGGACAGAATAGCCGGAAACGCGGTCCCCGCAACGGTAACGCTGGGCGCGCCCGGCCCGTTCCAGCGAAACAACGTTACGTGCCAGCCGTCCGGAATATGGCGCGACCGGTCGATAATGCCGTCCGCGCCGGTTGCCCGCACAGCATCGGCATTCCGCCAAGATAGCGGCTCTTGCCCCGCCGCTAGCGCCGCGCGCCAATTCACGTTCGAGTCCTCACGATCAATCCCTAGAGCGATGCAAGCCGCCTCGTCGCGCTGATCGAAGATTCTAGCCTGAGCGAGTTCAAGCGGCACGATCATCCGCGCTAGGCCATCCTCACGCATGTATCCCGACACCGCAATGCGCGCCCAGTCGGGATCGCAGGTCAGGTACAATGCCGCCTGACCGACCCGGTGATATCGCCCCGCGCTCTGCGGGCCAGGCGGCGCAAGGACGGCACCGACCCGGTCGGCCAGGATAGCGCGATAAAAGCGCCCGGAAATTGTCAGCAGCGGGACCGGAGACCCCGCCAACGCTTCAAGCAGCCTTCTTCAGATGCCGCCGACCGAGCAATTCGGCGATCTGCACCGCGTTGAGCGCCGCTCCTTTGCGGAGGTTATCGCTGACGCACCACAGCACCAGGCCGTTGTCGACGGTCGGGTCTTCACGGACGCGGCTGACAAAGGTCGCATAGTCCCCGACGCATTCGATCGGGGTCACGTACCCGCCATCCTCGCGCTTATCGACCAGCATCACGCCGGGGGCTTCGCGCAGCAGGCTTTGCGCCTTCTTGGCTGAAATCTCGCGCTCAAACTCGATCGTGATCGCTTCGCTATGGCCGACAAACACCGGCACGCGCACGCAGGTTGCCGTGACCTTGATCTTGGGATCGAGGATCTTCTTGGTCTCGACCACCATTTTCCATTCCTCGGACGTCGATCCATCATCGTGGAAATCGCCGATATGCGGGATCACGTTGAACGCAATCTGCTTGGTGAACTTGTGCGCTTCCGCACTGTCACCGACAAAGATGTTACGGCTCTGCTCGAACAGCTCATCCATCCCCATCTTGCCCGCGCCAGACACCGATTGATAGGTAGAGACGACCACGCGCTTGATCGTCGCGTAATCATGCAGCGGCTTCAGCGCGACGACCATTTGTGCGGTGGAGCAATTGGGGTTGGCGATGATGTTCTTGCGGCGATACCCGTCGATATCCTGCGGGTTCACCTCGGGCACGATCAGCGGCACGTCCGGGTCCATGCGGTAGAGCGACGCATTGTCGATCACGGTGCAGCCCGCCGCCGCAAAGCGTGGCGCGTGCAGCCTCGATCCTTCGGAGCCGATCGCGAACAACGCCATATCCCAGCCGGTGGGATCGAAATGTTCGAGATTCTGGACCTTGAGCATCCGGCCGCTATCGCCGAAATCAATCTCGATGCCCTGGCTGCGCGACGAGGCGACCGCTGCCACATCAGCCAAAGGAAATTCGCGTTCGGCCAAAATGTTGAGCATTTCACGCCCGACATTGCCCGTCGCGCCGACAACGACGATCCGATATCCCATCACACGCTCCACAATTCTTCATTACTACGGTGTTTCGACGGCGAATACGCTTCTTGCACGTCCTGTCCAGCCGTCATGCGTAGGGATTGTCCCCACTTTAGCCCTTGATTGGCGATTGCAAGCTGAACTCGATCAGTTGTGGACCGGTCACCCGCGCCGATTCCCCTTGATGTAATCGTTCCGGACCCAATTCCACCCTGCCCGGCTGAGAATCGAGCTTATGATCCCCCGGCATCGCGCGCTGCACACCGAATAGATCAATTGCCCCAATCAAGGAGAGCAGCAATGCAGTTGGAAAAAATGGACAAATCACCAAGCGCGTTGGCGCTTGAAATCATGGATAGTCTGAAGGGTCGGTACGGTGTCGATCTTGCCGCCATCGCCAAGAACGATGCGCTGACCGTTGAACAGCGCCGACGCAAGATGATCGCTCGACTGCTCGAGGCAACGCTTGCTGGTATTGACGACTATAATCGGACCGAAGGCATTGAACTTGAACCGCACGATTCAAACCCCCTGGTGATGGCTGCCCTGGCCGAGGAAAAGACGGAGATCGAGCCGAATATCAGCCTGACGCAGCACAATTTTGAAATTGTCCGTGGCTATCGCGGCCAGGAAGTGACCGACTATGTCTATGGCCTGTCGAAGCGGCTGGAGGCGATGCAGAACGCCAAAACGCCAGGCCAATTGGCGATTGAAATCGGCGCGGGTGCCCTGTTTAGCATCGGTGTGGCGATGGCCAAACTAACCTGGACTGCGTGGCGGGGCGGTGCCACCTTCCTTGCGGCTCTCCGTACCGGCATTACGACGCTGGGCATGAAAACTGCCATCACCGTAATCGTTATCGTGCTGGTCGCCTTTCTGCTCTATTTGTTTCTCGAAAATCCCAAAAAGGTCCTCGCGCTCGTTTTCAATGATACCGAGCATGACTTTGTTGTGACCAATTGGCGCGCCGGACTGGAAGGTGGCACTGGCAGCAATCTGTATGTTGCCCATGGCCATGTGGAAAACTTCATGCAGGACCATGCAACGGGCGATCTTGATTCGCCGCTGGTGCAAGTTCGCCAGCGATTCTTCTTCGCTCCCAATGATCCCGACAATGTGATTTTTGGCGGCGTCTATTTCGCGGATCGCAATGTTGGGCTGCGCGGCAGCGAAGGGGTGATGTTGTTTACCTCGACATCGACCGACCTGTCCTTCGCCCATCTTTATGCTGTGCCGTACGTCAACGACAACGGCACGAACATGCGACTGATGACAGGCAAAAGGCCCAATTTGGAGACGCTGTTCCGTGAAATGTACGATTCGCGCAAAGTGCGGGTCGATTTTGCGGAAGGCGGCTTCCGTTTTACATCTACAGTGAATGACGCGCGTGGAGGGGTGGTCGGCCTGATCGGCTCGATTTCGGCAACCTGATCGAACGGTGGCGCGCGAGGCCTGCCCTTGCGCGCCGCCAGCCGACTGGGTGATCAATGGTACGTCCTTATGAAAGGGCGACGCACCTCATCCATCGCAGCTGCTACTTTGCCGCCGGCATCCGCCGATCGAGAAAGTCCAGGATTGTCGTCCACAAATGCTCGCTGATACCCGGCCCGCCGACACGGTGCGTCTGGCCCGGATAGAACATCATTTCGAACGGCCGCGCACTGCGCTGCATGGCAGACGCAAAGGCAGTCGAATTGTCGAACACCACATTGTCGTCCGACATGCCGTGGATCAGCAGCAGCGGATCGCTGATCTTGGTTGCGTTGGCCAGCGCATTGGAGCTGGCATAGCTCTGCGGATCAGTGCGCGGATCGCCCAGATAGCGCTCGGTATAATGGGTGTCATACAGCTCCCACTTCGTCACCGGCGCGCCTGAAATACCGGCGGCATAAACACCAGGGTTCGCCTCCAGCATTTTGATCGTCATATAGCCACCATAGGACCAGCCATAGGTGGCGATCCGATCGGGATCGACAAAGGGCTGCGCCTTGATGAACTTGGCACCGGCGAGCTGATCGGCAACCTCAACCGTGCCCATCGCGTGATAGATATGGTCTTCGAACGCCTTGCCGCGATTATAGGAACCGCGATTGTCGATCTGGAAATAAATATAGCCCCGATCGACCAGATATTGCGCCAGCGTGCCGTTCCAGCCGCGCGTCACCTGCTGGCCCGTGCCAGGGCCGCCATAATGCTGAAAGAAAACCGGATATTTCTTGCCCGGCTCGAGCACCGGCGTGATCATTTCCCAATAGAGCGTCGTGCCGTCGTCTGCCTTGATCGTGCCGAACTGGCGCGGGCGATGGCTGGTGAGATAGGGATAATAAGGGTGTCCCTCCTTCACCGCATTTTCGTTGATCCACGCCGTCCGCTTGCCGCTTGTGTCGGCAAGATAGGTTTGGGCGGGCTGATCGGGATTGGAGCGGGTGATGATCAGCCGCGTGGCGGCGGCATCCATCGTCGCGTTATTCCACCAACCGCGCTCGGTCAGGCGGGTAATCGCCTTGGGATTGGCAATGTCGAGGGTGTAAAGCTGCTGTTCGAGCACATCATCCTTATTGCCGGTGAAGAACAGCCGCCCCTTTTTCTCATCCACCCCGACCAGGCTGGTTACCACCCAATCGCCCTGCGTTAGCGGCGTCCATTGGCCGGCGCGGTAGCGATAAAGATGGCCAAAGCCGCTGCGTTCGGATCGCCAGATCAGGCTGCCATCGCGCATGACATGATAATCGTCGCTCAGGTTGATCCAGCTGCGATCGCCTGATTTCTCGGTGAACAACACGGTCGACGTGCCAGTCGCTGGATCGACGCTGAGCAAATCCAGTGTCCGCTGGTCACGGCTTTCGCGCTGCACGAGCAGGGTCTTGCCATCGGGCGTCCAATTGACGCGGGCCAGATAGATGTCGGGGTTCTGACCAAGATCGACCTTCACCTGCGCTGAGCCATCGGGCTTCATGACATAAAGCTCTACCAGGGCATTGGGCGTTCCCGCTGCTGGATAGCGCTGGTCAAAAACCTTGGTCCCTTCCGCGCCAATCGCGGTGCGCGTCACCACGCCAACCGGGGCATCATCAAACTTTTCAACCGCGATCAGCCGGTCGCCGGGTGACCACCAATATCCCGTGCGCCGGTCCATTTCTTCCTGGGCGACGAACTCCGCCTCCCCCCAATGAACGGTGCCCTGGCCGCTCGTCGTCAGTGCTTTGGCCGGGCCGCCAGCCAGCGGCTGAACATAGAGATTCTGGTCGCGCACAAAGCTTACAAAGCCGCCCGCCGGGCTGATCACCGGATTGAGCTCTCCTTCGGGCGTTGCTGTCAGTCGGCTGACTTTGCCGTCAAGCGTCGCCAGAAACAGATCGCCATCGAGCGGCACGAGGATCGATTTGCTATCGGGGGACCAGTTATAGCTCACAATCCCGCGCGAACCGCCGATCCGCGCGCGTTCGCGCTGCATCTTTTCGGCCTCGGACAATTCGGCACCGGAGCCGATTTGTTTTGAATCGACCAGCATCCGCTCCTGGCCAGTCTTGGTATCGAGCGCCCAGAGGTCAAAGCGTTCTTTCTCATCGGCACGCGCGCGTAGCGACGTGAGCAGACTGCCATCGGGCGACAACCGCAAGGCGCGCGGTTGCTGGCCCGCCAGATCAGGACTGGCGAAGACACGTTTGAGCGACAGCGCTGGCGGGCTTGCTGCTGAATCAGAAGCCACAGCCATACCCCCGCTTGCGCCCAGAAGCATGCCCGTGGCCAACATCTTGACCATCACCCCTATCTGTCGACCCACCGATTGCCGCAACGACCATCTCCCAGTTCCGTTCTTATGGCCCGGCGCGCGCGGGCAACGCCGCGCTTATCGCGACGCTGCGCCAGAAGGTAAAGGGCGGACTATGAGCGGCTATCTTCAGGCCGGCAGGGGTTCCGCCGCCGCGGGGCGCGATACCGCTCTTTGGCGCCAAGGCACCGGACGCCAGGCAATGAGCGACCGCCACAGCCATTCGACTGGCGCGATATCGAGATAGCGGACGTAAAGGTTCGCCCAGATCAGCAGCGCTGCATTGATTGCCAGCGCTAGCAGCATCAGCGGTGCCCAGCTCAATTGGCCGTAAAGCGCGAGGCCCCAGGGCGGGAAGATGACCCACAAGGTGATCATCGTCTGCGCGACATAGACCGACAGGGCTGTGCGCCCTGCCGCTGCGAAGGGCCGCAACAGCCGCTGCCCCAGTCCTGACCCCATCATGACATGGACAAGCCCGATATGCCCCATCGTCATCAGCAGCCGCGCGACCTCCATCGTCGCCCAGAAGCTATGCGGGGCGTTATCAAACAGCGTCTGTTCCCAGGCCCCGATGGCCCGCAACGTGCCGCCGATCCCATAGCCGATCATCAGTATGCCAAGATAATAGCGCCGCGATCGCAACCCCTGGATGATACCCATCTTGTAGAGTGCAGCGCCGATCAGCATCGTGCCGGCCGCCTCCCAGATCGTGAAAATTTCGCCAAAGCTTGGAAAACGATCCCAGGAAATCAGGATCTGGGTCCACATCCAGCTCAGGCCAGTGCCCGAACGTCCCTTATCTTCATCGGCTACCTCTTTCTTGAACTCAGCTTCCTGCTTGGCGCGTTCGGCTAATGCTTTGGCGCGGTCCTTTAGGCGCTTGGTCTCCGCAACGGTCAGCTTTTGGCCCGCAGCCTGTTTGGCTTGAATCGCTGCCGCTTGCGCTCGTTTCTGCAACCCCTGATAATAGCCGAAATAGCCCCCCATGCTCAGCTGAATCAGTGCCATGCTTAGACCGATCGTCAGCAGCCAGCGCGGGCGCAGCTGACGAAACAGCACCGCCACCAGCGCCGCCAGTCCATAGCTGTGCAAAATGTCGCCGGGCCACAGCAGAATATACATATGAACCACGCCGAACAGGAACAGCACGATATTGCGCACATAATAACGGCGCAGCACGGCCCAGCCACTGGCCGCCGTCGCGAAGCGATCGGTCAGGATAACCATGCCAACGCCGAACAGCATTTCCAGCAGGCAGCGCGCTGTGCCGTTGGCCAGAATCTCGCGGATCCACCACGCTATCTGGTCAGCGGGTGCCCACCCGAGATGGCGGATATCGCCGAACGAGGCGTTGAGCGATTGCCCCATATCGTTGATATTCATGAACAGAATGCCGAGGATCGCGATCCCGCGCAGAATGTCCATGATCGCCAGGCGCGGCGCACCGTCGGGCTCGGCCGTTCTGGCGATTATTGTGTCCGTCATCCCTGCAGCCCCCAAATTGCCAGTGCATTATATTACTAATACAGCGGTACAAGCAAGCGCGCACGGAAACGAAAAACGCCGCGCCCGACCAAGCCGGGCACGGCGTTTCGATAAGGGACAACCGGCTGCTGCCAGACGGCTTATTCGGCGGCGGTGCTGCCCTTGGCTGCGCGTGGATCGCGACGTTCAGCGATGCGCGCGCGCTTGCCGCGCAGGCCGCGCAGGTAATAGAGCTTGGCGCGCCGGACGACGCCCTTGCGGACGACTTCAATGCTGTCGATGTTAGGCGAATAGAGCGGGAAAACGCGCTCCACGCCTTCGCCGAACGAAATCTTGCGCACGGTGAAGTTGCTGCCCATGCCCTTGTTCG
>JAIERC010000514.1 GCA_019747165.1 Sphingomonas sp.
CGCGCGCGATCACCTGGGGATCAGCAAATACGTCGTCGACGCGGTTGATCGGTCCCGCCGGCACGCCCGCCACTTCCAGTGCTTCGTACAGATCGGCCTTGCGCCATGTCACAATCTTTGCGGTCAGAGTAGCGATTAAGGCCGCGCGATTGCCCAGTCGCTGCGGATTGGTGGCAAAACGAGGATCATCCGCGAGCGGCAAGTTCAGCACGTCGCATAACTTGCGGAACTGCCCGTCATTGCCGACCGCGATGATCAGGTCACCGTCCGCGCAGACGAACGACTGATAGGGGGTCAGGTTGGCATGGCCATTGCCCATCCGGTGCGGGACGACGCCCGATGCCATCCAGTTGAGCGCTTGATTGGCGAGTACCGCCACTTGGGTATCGAGCAACGCCATATCGATATGCGCGCCTTCTCCCGTGGTGTCGCGTTGGCGCAACGCTGCAAGGATCGCCACCGCCGAATAGACGCCGGTGAAGATGTCGGCATAGGCGATGCCCGACTTTTGCGGCGCGCCATCGGGTTCGCCGGTCATCGACATGCTGCCACCCATGCCCTGGATGATGAAATCATAGCCCGCCCGGTGCGCATAGGGTCCGGTCTGGCCGAAGCCAGTGATCGAGCAGGTGATGAGGCGCTTGTTTGTCGCGGAGAGGGTGGCATGATCAAGGCCATATTTGGCGAGCCCGCCGACCTTGTAATTCTCGATCACGACATCGGCATCGGCAATCATCGCGCGGACCTGCGCCTGACCCTCGGGAGTCGCAATATCGATCGCAACCGATGATTTGCCGCGATTGGTCGAATGGTAATAGGCGGCGTCCAGATTGGTCCCGTCCGGCCCGGTCATGAAGGGCGGCCCCCAATGGCGGGTGTCGTCCCCTGCGCCGGGACGCTCGACCTTGATCACCTCGGCGCCAAGATCGGCGAGCAATTGCCCGCACCACGGCCCCGCCAGGATCCGCGCGAGCTCGACGACCTTGATGCCGGACAGCGGCTTCATGCGAGCGGCTGACGGATGGCATAAATGACATGCGGGGAGGGTGTACCCGCCATATCAAAAACGGGCGTGCGGCCAGGGAGCAAGTGGCCGCCGATTTTCTCCATCGCCCGCCGCGATCGGATGTTGGTCTCCCCGACCATGAACACGACCGAGTCGAACCAGCGCAACGCATGCGCGATCATCAGCCTCTTGACCTCGCGATTGGTCGCGCCGCCCCAATAAGCACGGGCGAGGAAGGTCCAGCCGATTTCGACTTCGCCGGGCTCGGCGCGTCGCGGATCATATCTGCTTGATCCGATCACCTCGCCTGTCGCCTTGTCGCGGATGACGAGACAGCCGCCTGAGTCCATCGCATTGGCGAAGAATTGCCGGAAAACGGGCTCCTGCCAGCGGTCATGCGCCGGGTGGACTTCCCAGATGAGCGGATCGGCGGCGACCGCGAACAACGCATCCCAATCCTCGGGCCGCAGTGGCGAGAGCGCCACCGTCTCGCCGATCAAAGTCGGTTGCGAATTGAACGGCGGCTGCTCCTTCATCAGAACGCCGAAATCCCCGTGATCGCCCGGCCAAGGATCAACGCGTGGACGTCATGCGCGCCTTCATAGGTGTTGACCGTTTCCAGGTTCATCAAATGCCGCATCACCTGATATTCGCCCGAAATGCCGTTGCCGCCATGCATGTCGCGCGACGCCCGCGCGATATCCAGCGCCTTGCCGACATTGTTGCGCTTGATGATCGAGATCATTTCGGGCGCGAACTTGTGCTGGTCCATCAACCGCCCAACGCGGAGTGAAGCCTGCAGCCCCATCGCGATATCGGTCTGCATATCGGCCAGCTTCTTTTGGTAGAGCTGCGTTGCCGCCAGCGGGCGCCCGAACTGCTTGCGGTCGAGACCATATTGCCGCGCGGCGTGGAAACAAAATTCCGCTGCGCCCATAGCGCCCCAGCTGATGCCATAGCGCGCGCGGTTGAGGCAGCCGAACGGCCCCTTCAACCCCTGCACCTCGGGCAACAGCGCGTCCTCGCCAACCGCGACCTCATCCATCTGGATCATGCCGGTGATCGACGCGCGCAGCGAGAGCTTCCCCTCGATCTTGGGCGTCTCCAACCCCTTCATGCCCTTTTCGAGGATGAAGCCGCGAATCCCGCCGCCATGCGCGTCGGATTTCGCCCAGACGATGAACACGTCAGCAATCGGGGCGTTCGAAATCCAGGTCTTGGCCCCCGACAACAGATAGCCGCCGTCGACCTTCACCGCCTTGGTCGTCATGCCGCCGGGGTCGGAACCAGCATCGGGCTCGGTCAGCCCGAAACAACCGATATACTCGCCGGTCGCCAGTTTGGGCAGATATTTGCGCTTCTGCTCTTCGGAGCCGAACGCGTGGATCGGGTACATCACCAGGCTCGATTGCACCGACATCATCGATCGGTAGCCCGAGTCGATCCGCTCCACTTCCCGCGCGACCAGGCCGTAGGCGACATAGGAAGCGCCGACGCCGCCATATTCCGCAGGGATCGTCGGCCCCAGCAGCCCGAGCGCGCCCATCTCGCGGAAGATGTCGGGATCGGTCGTCTCATGCTGAAACGCGTCGATGATGCGCGGCGCGAGCTTATCCTGCGCATAGGCGGCCGCGGTATCGCGGATCATCCGTTCATCCTCGTCGAGCTGATCGTCGAGGTTGAAGGGATCTGCCCAGTCGAACCGGCCCATGGTGCTCATCGTGCATGCTCCTGCGATTACGTTCCGCTCGCTTCCCGCTTGGGCGTCGATTTGTCCAGCCCCACCCGGTACAAGAGCCGTATGATACACGAAATCCGCCCCTGCCGCAGCGCGCTTTACCTGCCCGCATCAAACCCCCGCGCGATCGAAAAGGCGCGCACGCTGCCATGCGACGCGGTGATCCTCGATCTGGAGGATGCGGTTGCACCGGAGATGAAGGTCGAAGCGCGGATGGCGGCGGTGGCGGCCTTTGCAGAGGGCGGCTTCGGCCATCGGTTGAAGGTGCTGCGCGTCAATGCGCTTGACACCGAATGGGGGGCGGATGACCTCGCAGCAGCGGCGACGCTCGATATCAACGCGGTGCTCGCGCCCAAGGTGAACGGGCCGGAGGATGTCGCGCGCTATGATGTCGCACTCGCCGCCGCGCAGCCTGGGCTGAAGCTGTGGGTGATGATCGAGACCTGTCTGGCGGTCGGCCGGTTGCACGCCATCGCGGATGCCGCGACCACGACGCGGCTGGCGGGCTTTGTGATGGGCACCAACGATCTCGCGCTTGAAATGCGCAGCCGGGCGATGCCGGACCGCGCCAACATGCTGTCGATCCTGACCTTCGCACTTGCGGCGGCGCGTTCGCGCGGGCTGCTCGCGCTTGACGGGGTGTGCAATGATTTCAGCGATCTCGATCGGTTTCGTGTTGAGGCCGAACAAGGCCTTGCCCTGGGCTTTGACGGCAAGACCTTGATCCACCCGGCACAAATCGCCCCCTGCAACCAAGTGTTCTCTCCAACCGAAGCGGAGATCGCCCGTGCCCGCAGCATAAGTGCAGCATTTGCGCTCCCCGAGCACGCCGGGAAGGGCGCAATCCGCCACGACGGCGGCATGGTCGAGCGGTTACATTTGGTGGAGGCGGAGCGGGTGCTGGCAATGGCGGGGGCTATCGACAGTCAAACACCCTAACCGTCAGCCCGGGCTCGACCCGGGGTCCCCCTACCTTCGCCCGCGTCAGAAAAAGCGGGACCCCGGATCGGGTCCGGGGTGACGATAGGGTGTGGGCGGCGGTTTGCATCCACACGCTCCCATTCCAAATGATCCGACGATTCTGGGTAAGCGGACGCCGATTGGGCGCGGTATGGTGGCGAATGTTCCCTAATGGTCGCACTGACCATGGGGGTCGCTAAATGGCTTCTACAGGGCAGCGCTTTGACTAAGCGGGCAGGGCCTGCCCGGTTGCGCGCGTAAGGTGATCGACAGTGTGAAAGAGCGGGCGAAGGGTAGCAGCACAGTATGATGTAGGAAAGCATCGGTGCATGCCGCCGCCACTCTTGGCTCGGTCCGGGGGCCCGCTGCCTTCGCCCGCGCCAGATAAAGCGGGACCCCGGATCAAGTCCGGGGTGACGGTAATCGAGGATGGCAGCTTGCGCGCAGTTGCGGACGTTTCCCTCTCCCGTCGGGAGTTCGGGGTCGGCCATGCCCCCGGCATGGCCTGATCAGCACGGGGTGCTGATCACCCCGAACTGGTTGCGCAGACTTGGGTCGCGCTCCTTTAGCGCGGCCCTAGTCGGAGCTGGGTGAGGGGATCGCCCTCTCGATAGCGCGGAACCCCTCATCCAACCTGCGCTAGACAGCAAGCTGTCAAGCTGCGGTATCCTTCTCCCAATGGGAGAAGGGAAGGATGGCAGCTATCGGGTAGAAGACCGGCCAATAGACCATAGTCCAGTTGCAGCCGTTACGATCGCTGCTAGGTTCTTCCTATGGACCAGGTTTTCTTCGCTCTCGCCGAAACACTCGTACCTTGGGTCGAGGAGCGGTATGGAAAGCCCGCAGCGACCTTGGCGGCGGTTCTGCTTGTCGTGACGACGATGCTAGTCGTCGCTGCTGTCGCTATCTGGCTGTTAAGCTAGGGCCAACGGCAGCTCACCACCAAAGTAGACCACCCCCTCTCATCCCCCAACCACCGCACGCATTGCACTTCTGCCGCCCATGTGGTGATGTGCTGACAAGCGGGAGAGAAGAATAAATGGCGTCCGTAATCGAGAAAGCGTCGACCTTTCCGTCGCCCCCTGCGCTGCCTGTCGTCGGCCATCTCCACCATATCATCCGCCAGGGCCTGATCGGCTATTTGCTGCACGCTGGGCGCGATTTCCCGGAGGGCATTTTCAAGCTGAAATTCGGCAGCCGGGTCGGGCTGTTTGTCACCAACCCCGATCTTGTCGCCGAGCTGTGCGACGAAACCCGCTTCCGCAAGATGCCCGGGCCGGGCTTGCGCGTCGTGCGGCGTTTCGCCGGGGATGGCCTGTTCACTGCGTTCAGCGAGGAGGAGAATTGGGGCAAGGCGCATCGCATCCTGCTCCCCGCGTTCAGCCAGCGCGCGATGAAGGGCTATTTCGACATGATGCTCGAAGTAGCGGACCAGCTCGTCGCCAAATGGTCGCGGCTGTCGGGCAATGATGTGCTGGTGGCCGACGACATGACCCGCTTCACGCTCGATTCGATCGCGGTGGCGGGCTTCGGCCACCGGTTCAATAGCTTCGAGATGGAGGAGCTCGATCCCTTCCTGGAGGCGCTTGGTAGGGCGCTCGGCGAATCGCTCAACATGATCACCCGGCTGCCGATGCAGCAACGCTTCGCCAAAAAGGCCGAGCGCCAGTTCGAGGCCGATATCGCGTTGATGAACGCGCTGGTCGATGGCATCATCGCCGAACGCCGCGCGCATCCCAATGAGGGGAAAGATCTCCTCAATCTGATGATCGCCGCCGCCGACCCGGAAACGGGGGAGCAGCTCGACGACGTCAATATCCGCTATCAGGTGCTGACCTTCCTGATCGCCGGGCACGAGACGACCAGCGGCATGCTGACCTTTGCGCTCTACCATCTGCTGCGCAATCCGCATGTGCTGGCGCAGGCCTATGCCGAGGTCGACCGCGTGCTGCCCGGCGATACAAGGCCCGACTACGCGCAGAACGCGCAGCTCGTGGTGATCGAGCGCATCCTCAAGGAAGCGCTGCGCCTCTGGCCCACCGCGCCCGCCTTCACGCTCGCGCCATTCGAGGACACGAGCATCGGGGACGGCAAATGGAACCTGCGCAAGGATCGTCCGGTCAACGTCTTCTCGCCCGGCCTCCACCGCTTTCCCGGTGCCTGGGCCAATCCCGACGAGTTCGATATCGACCGCTGGCTGCCCGAGAATGAGGCAAAGCATCACCCGCACAGCTACAAGCCCTTCGGCAATGGCGAGCGCGCGTGCATCGGCCGGCAATTCGCGATGGTCGAGGCCAAGCTCGCGCTCGCGATGATCCTGCAGAAATTCGCGATCGGCGATCCGCATATGTACCAGCTACGGATCAAGGAAACGCTGTCGATCAAGCCCGACCAGTTCTTCATGCGCGTGCGCCTCCGCCAGCCGCATGAGCGTATGTCGGTCGCCCCCGCCACCAAGGTCCCCACCGAAGCCGCGCCCGCCGCCACCGTCTCGGGCAACGGCCAGCGCTTCACCGTGCTCTATGGCACCAGCCTCGGCACCGCGCGCGACATCGCCGAGGAGATTGCCGAGCGGGCGAGCGTCGATGGCTTCGAAACCGCCGTCCGATCGATGGACGAGGCATTCATCGCGGGCCATTTGCCCGAGGACAAGGTGATCGTCATCGTCACCGCCACCTATAATGGCCGCGCCCCCGACAGCGCGGTAGAGATTGAGCGGTTGATCGATTCAGGGCAAGTCGATGTGCTCGACTGGTCGGGCGCGAAGTTCGCGGTGCTCGGCATCGGCAACAGCCAGTGGCCCAATTACCAGCATTTCCCCAAGCGCGTGGACGATACAATCGCGGCGCTTGGCGCGACCCGCCTGATCCCACGCGGCGAGGCGGACGGGCAGGGCGATTTCGACGGCGCGGTCGCCAGCTTTGTGCGCGATCTGTGGAAGGCGTTGGGGAGTGAGGTTGCGCCCTCGGAACAACGCTCCACCCTGTCGCTGCAGCCTGTGGACGCCGCGGCAACCCGCGCGCAGGTGCTGCCAGAACACGCCCAGCGGCTGGAAATCATCGCCAACGACGAGATGGTCCACCCTGCCGACGGGCTGTGGGATTTCGCCATCGAGCCGCCGCGCCCCTCGACCCGCTTCATCCGGGTGCGCCTGCCCGAGGGGCAGCGTTACCACACTGGCGATCACATCGCGGTCTATGCGCATAACCGCCCCGAACTGGTTGATCGCGCGATTGCGGTGTTGGCGCTGGATGGCGCGACGCAGCTCAGGATTGACGCGCAAGGCGGGCGCTTCCGCCATTTGCCGCTCGGCCAGACCGTGACGGTGCGGCACCTGCTCAGCGATTTCATCGAGTTGTCGGATACGTTGCCGCGCCGTGCGTTGGCGGTCATCGCCGAACAGACGCGCTGCCCCAACACGAAGAAGGAACTGGCGCGTCTGGAGGGTGCCTTCGACGCAGAGATTGCCGCCAAACGGCTCACCCTGGTCGATCTGCTCGAGATGCACCCGGCCGCCGAGCTGTCGCTCGACAGCCTCGTCGAACTCTCCTCGGCGATTGCGCCGCGCTTCTATTCGATCGCTTCCTCGCCACTGGTCGACAGCCAAATCGCTGACCTGATCGTCGGGACGATGGAGGCACCGGCCTGGTCTGGCCTTGGCGAACATCGCGGTTTTGCGTCGAGCTATATGCAGCGGGTGATGCCGGGCGACGCGGTGTTCGGCTATGTCCGCCGCCCCAATCCGCCCTTCGCGCCGCCCGAGGACGCGAGCGTGCCGATGATCCTGATCGGCCCCGGCACCGGCTTTGCGCCATTGCGCGGCTTCATCGCCGAACGTGCGGCGCAAAAGGCAGGTGGGGCAGGGGTAGCGCAATCGCTGCTGTTCTTTGGCTGTCGCCACCCCGATCATGACTGGTATTGCCGGTCGGAGATGGAGGGCTGGGCAAAGGACGGCGTGATTAAGCCTTTCGTTGCCTTTTCCGCCGTCAGCGATTTCAAATGGCGCTTTGTGCAGGACGCGATGTGGGACGCCCGCGACGCGATTTGGTCAGCAACCGAATCGGGCGCGCAAATCTATCTTTGCGGCGATGGCAAATTCATGGCCCCTGCGGTACGCGACGCCTTGATCCGCATTGCGGCTGACAAGCAGGGTGGCGATCATGCGAGCGGTTCCGATTGGCTGGAGGCAATGATCGAAGCCGGGCGCTTCCACCAGGATGTGTTCGGGTTCGGAAAGTAAAACAACAAAGCCCTCTCCCCGCCGGGGAGAGGGTTGGGAGAGGGGCGGATCGAGGCGCAGCATTGCTTGGCTGCCCCTCACCCCAACCCTCTCCCCGCAGGGGAGAGGGAGTTAGGAAATGCTACAATTATCAGGTCAGGACGCGTCGTTCGTCTATCTGGAGACGCCGCACACGCCGATGCATATTGGCTCGGTCGGCATCTATGATCCGTCGACCGCGCCGGGCGGGTTCGTGCGCTTCAAGGATATCCTGAAGTTCATCGCCAGCCGCCTTGGCAGCGCGCGCAGTTTCCGTCAGCGGCTCGTGCGGGTGCCGTTCGATCTCGATCATCCCTATTGGATCGAGGACCCGGAGTTCGACATTGAATTCCATGTCCGCCACATCGCTTTGCCCAAGCCCGGCGACTGGCGGCAGCTTTGCATCCAGGTTGCCCGCCTGCATTCGCGGCCGATGGACCTTAATAAGCCGCTATGGGAGTTCACCATCGTTGAGGGGCTCGACAATGTGGAGGGGCTGCCGCCCGGTTGCTTCGCGCTGGTCTCCAAGGTTCATCACGCCGCAATCGACGGTATGTCGGGGGTGGAGATGTCCGCCGCCGTCCATGATCTCGATGCGGCAATGCGCCCGCGTGAGGTTAAGGACGATTGGTCCCCGGAAAGCATGCCCAATGTCGCCGAATTGCTGATGCGCAGCTATTTCAATTCGCTGCGCCAGCCGATGCGCGTCGCGGAGACGATCGGGCGTTCGCTGCCCGGCATGGCCAAGCTGACGATGAGCGTGAGCAAGGGCGAGATCAGCATCGCCAACAGCAAGCTTGCGCCCAAGACGCGCTTTAATGGCAAGGTCGCCGCACATCGCGTATTTGATGCCGCGCCGTTCCCGTTGAAAGACATCCGCGCGATCAAGGATGCGGTGCCCGGCGCGACCGTCAACGATGTAATTCTCGCCATCGTTGGTGGTGGTTTGCGCGGTTATCTGGATGCCAAGGGCGAGCTGCCCGCCGAATCGCTCACCGCGATGGCGCCGATTTCGGTGCGTGCCGAAGGCGAGAAGGCAGCGCTCGGCAATCTCGTCTCGGCGATGGTGGTGGGGCTGGGTACGCATATCGCCGATCCACTCGAACGCCTGGCGCATGTCCATGCAGAGGCCGCTAATTCCAAGGCGATGACTGGGGCAGTTGGTGCACGGACACTCACCGATTACAGCCAGCTCATCCCGTCGGGCCTCGCAGGGCTGGCGGCGCGACTCTACACCCGGGTGGGGGCGGCCAACGCCCATGCACCGGTGTTCAATTGCGTCGTCACGAATGTGCCCGGCAGCCGGGTACCGCTATTCTTCTGCGGCGCGAAAATGGTGGCGATGTATGGCCTGGGCCCGGTGTTCGATTCGATGGGGCTGATCAACACGATCTATAGTTACACCGATACGATCGCGATTTCCTTCACCTGCGACC
>JAIERC010000026.1 GCA_019747165.1 Sphingomonas sp.
TAGCTTTGGGCTATAGCGTTGGAAGGCGCGGGCCATAGCGGATGTGCGGACAGCCCGCAATGATGGATTTGCTTGTTGGTGCGCAACGACAAATTCCGACAGTCCCGGATTGGCCCGACGCCATCAAGCAAAACCGTTTGCCCTGAGTAGCGGCTGAGCGAAGCCGAAGACGCGTATCGAAGGGCGGGTGCCCCAAACACCCCCAAACACAATGCTTCGATACGGGCCTTCGACAAGCTCAGTCCCTACTCAGCACGAACGGCAGGAGGGGCAAGCAACCATCCCACCGACTAGCCATGCTTGCGCGGCAACCCATATTGCGGTTTCTGTCGTCCAAGCCATCATATGGAGCCCCGCCATGACCGACGCCCCGCAAGCCCCCGCCAATCAGCCCGCTGGCTACGTCCCCCCCGCCGTCTGGACCTGGGAGCCCGGCAATGGCGGCGCCTTTGCCAGCATTAACCGCCCCATCTCCGGCGCGACGCATGAAAAAGCGCTGCCCATCGGCAAGCACCCGATCCAGCTCTATTCGCTTGGCACGCCCAATGGGGTGAAGGTAACGATCCTGCTCGAGGAGCTGCTCGCGGCGGGGCACAAAGGCGCGGACTATGACGCCTGGCTGATCAAAATCGCTGAGGGCGACCAATTCGGCAGCGGTTTCGTCGAGATCAACCCAAACTCCAAAATCCCCGCCATGGCGGATCATTCGGTCGATCCGGTCATCCATCTGTTCGAAAGCGGATCGATGATGGTGTATCTGGCGGAGAAGTTCGGCACCTTCCTGCCGACCGACCCGCACAAACGCGCGGCGACTTTCAACTGGCTGATGTGGCAAATGGGCGCGACCCCGTTCCTGGGCGGCGGCTTTGGCCATTTCTATGCCTATGCGCCCTACAAGATGCAGTATCCGATCGATCGCTACGCGATGGAAGTGAAGCGCCAATTGCACGTGCTCGACACCCATCTGGCGACCCACGAATATATGATCGGCGATGACTACACGATCGCCGACATGGCGATTTACCCCTGGTATGGGGCCGGCATTCGCGTCGCCTATAACGCCCGCGAATTCCTGGGCATTGATGACTATAAGAATCTCGCCCGCTGGACCGACCAGATCGGCGCGCGCACTCCCGTCCAACGCGGGAGCCGCGTGAACCGCGTGTTTGGCGATCCAGCTAAACAGCTCGCCGAACGGCACGATGCCAGCGACTTCGATCGCGTAGTTGAGGTGGCGGGGTAGGCGTTGAAAACGAAATTTTCCTAACGCTATAACAGGCGCTTGCCGGATGATGTCGGAAGGGCCAGCAATGCGTTTCAGCCTGATATGGCCCGGTATTGCTGTCTGGCTCCTCGGGTCGCTGCTGTCGGCCTGCGCCCCGTCGGCCCGGCCTGGCGGGCGCGCTACTCCGCCAATGACCGTCGAAATTGCGCTGCTGCCGAACGAACGGGTGCAGGTGACCTATGCGCTCGCCAAGCCCGCCCAGGCCCTGCATTTCGCCCAAGAATTGGGCGGCTATCGGATGCAAGACTGGCACGCACAGCGACTGGATTTCCGCTGGATCACCGAGGGCACGGGCGAGCGAGTTGAGCGCACGGATGGCAAAAACTTCGACCGCATCACATTTCAAATAGCGTTGCGATATCGCTCTCTGCCGAAAAGCTACGCCCCCTTCTCCCCTTTCAGCGAGGGCAGCGCGCTTATCCAGCCGACATTTCTGGCGACGGCAAAGGGACTGACTGTGCCTGACGCGCTGATCTGGCGGATCGAACAGCTCAACGCGGGCGGCTATGCCAATGCCCAGGCCGAGGTCGGTGCGCTGAGCGCCCTGGCCGCGCCCTTGTAATCGCGCGGTCGCTGATCGGGGAGGGAAGCCTACCAGCTCTGCGCGAGGCGCACCCGGTGCGGCAATCGGTTTTGCCTCACGGGTACCAGGAACATGCGCAGGAATGCCGTGCCCGCTGCCGCCATTGCGCCGACCCGGGCGAGACCGCCGAAAAAGCCGCTGCGCTTGCGCGCCGCGTCCAGCGCCACCGATGCACGCAGCATGGCATCCATCCCCGCGCGGAACCGCGGGCTGTCCAAATCAATCTCGAAGGGAAAGACCTGGCGGCTGATTTCGCTGGTGGTGGCGAAAACGCGATAATCATAATCGCCAACATCAAGCCCCAGCCCATGATGCAGCGCCGGGCGCGTATGATCCCGGCAATACATCGTCGCAAAAACCGAAATCAGGAAAAAGCGGATCCAAAGCCGGTTGAGGCCGCGCGTCAGCTTCGGGTCGGCGCGCAGCAGCAGCGCAATCGCCTCGCCATGCCGGTATTCGTCGTTGCACCAGGCTTCGAACCGGTCGAACAGCGGGTGAAAACGCCGGTCGGGGTGGCGCTGCAAGTGGCGGCAGATCGTGATGTACCGCGCATAGCCGATCTTTTCTGACAAATAAGTGCCATAAAAGATGAACTTCGGGCTGAAATAATGGAGCTTCTTCACCTTGGTCAGAAAATTCAGGTCTATAGCGATCCCGGCATCCTTCAGGCTGTCATTGATAAACCCGGCATGGCGGCTTTCGTCGCGGGCAAGCAGCTTCATCAGCCGTTTGACCTCGGGGTTCTTCGTGCGGCGGGCGATTTCGGCATAGAGTACGCACCCTGAAAATTCAGACGTCATCGACGATACGAGAAAATCGACAAACTCCGCGCGCAACGCCGGTTCGAGCGCCTCGATGATGCCGGCAAAGCTTTCCTGCCGTTTGAAATGGCTGCGGTTCGGATCTGCTTCCATCTCGGCCATCAGGCCGTCCCATTCTTCCCGCACGCTCGACACATCGATGCGATCCAGCGCCGCGAAATCAGTCGTGTAGAAACGGGGGCTGAGGATCGTTTCATCCGCCACGCGGCTCTTCAACGTGGCGGCGCTTGGCATGGTGTCGAGTGTGATGGCGTTCATAAATCCCTCCCGGTGCTGACGCCTGTTTTGAAAGCTGGGCCGCGGGCGGCATTGATTCAGATCAAGATCGCGCTCGCCGCCAACGCCGCAGCAGTTTCCCCAATCGCCATCCTGGCCTTGCAATGTAGGATTTCGCGCGAGAGATGGTGTGGCGCCATGGCCCGTCCGCTCTCCCGCGCGCAACAGCTTGAAAACGCGGCCTTCCTGCGTCTGCTGCGCACCACCGGCAATGTCCGCGCCACCTGTGCGGCACTCGGCCGTCACCGCGCACTCTTCACCCGCCGCCGCGCCAAGCATCCTGCTTTCGCCGCCGAATGGGACGCCGCCCTGGCGATCGCGCACGCCGCCCTCAACGATCCTGCCCGATCAGGCGCGCGCGCGACGCCGCTTGCTGCGCGGAACCGACCCGCCCCACGGCCAGGCGAACCCGAACCCCATCTCCACCGCACCCCCGGCGGGCGCTGCCAGCTCCGCCGATCAGGCGCGCGCCGCCGCCTGACGCGCGCGGGCGAACAAGCCTTTCTCGCCGCGCTCAGCGCCACTGCCAATATCCGCCTGTCCGCCGCTGCCGCCGGTTTTTCGCACAGCGCCTTTTATGCTCGCGCCAAGGCCAGCCCCGGTTTCGCGCGCGAAATGCGCCTCGCGCTGCAATTGGGCTATGACCGGATCGAGCTGGCGCTGCTCGAAAGCGCGCTGCCGCAAAGCCACCGTGACGACGCCTGGCGTCACAATGATCCGCCGCCAATCCCGCCGATGAGCGCCAGTCAGGCGCTCCAACTCATGCATCTCCACCAAAAGCAAGCGCGGCTGCAGGAAGAGCCAGCGCACATCAAGCGCCGCCGCGGCGAAAGCAGCGATGCCCGCAGCTTCCGCCTTGCCGCAATGTACCAGGCGCATCTCGCCCGCGAACGCGAGCGCTTCGACAGTGCAGAGGCCGCGCGGCGGGCGCGGGGTGAACCCTGGCTGCTCGGCCCGGCGCATCTGCCCGACCCCCCGATACTGCCCGATCTGGCGCAGGTGAGGGGGTGGAGCAAGGCAAAGGACGCTCGCGAGGCGTTTGACCCGGACGTGGCGCTATTTGGGGGGGGGCGGTTGGAGGATTGGGAGGGGTAGGGGGATTGAGGCGGGCGTTGCCTGGCTGTTCTGAGGCGAAGGATCGCCGAAAGCTGCCGATCGAAAGCCGCCCTGGCCGTTTTATCGCTGGCGTCCGAACAGGGCCATCGGGTGCCGGGCACCGGCTGCGCCCTCAGCCTTTGCGGATGGTCGCTCAATATGCGGCCAATCCTGCACGGCGGGTCACCTGAACTTCAGAAAACCTTGCGCAGGCTGAGTGTCAGCATCCGGCCCAGCGGATCGAGATAGGCGGGCTGGTAGCTGAGCGGCGTTGCGCCAAGCTGGTCGCGCACTTGCGGGCGGGTGTTGAACAGGTTGGTGATCCCGATCGTCGCCCGCATCCCTTTCACCCAGCCGGGCGCGCTCGATGTGCCATAGCGTTCGCCAAGATTGGCGAACAGATTGAGGTTTACTACGGCATAATCGCTGAAGCGCAGCACGCCATCGGGTGCGCCAAAGCCGCGAATTTCCGTGCCGCTGCGCCATGTCGTGGTAAGCCGGGCACCCAACCCTTTCTTGAAGGCGCCAGCCTGAAACTCGATTTCATGTTGCCGCCTGCCGCCCAGGAAATCAACCGCGCCGCCGGTTAACAGATTCAGCGCCGGCAGGCCGTTCCGCAGCTGGATTGAGTCCTCCAGATACCAATTGTGATAGAGGCTGAAATAAACCCGGCTCGTCAGATTGGCGGCGTTGCGCCCCAGCGTGCTGCCGCTATCGGCTTGGGCGACGACCGCATTGGGAAAAGCGCGCCGAACATCGGCCTCGCTGTTGAAGATGCGGACCCGAGCATCGCGCAGGGCTGCCGGTACCGCCCCGAGCGGGCGGGTGAAGTTAACGCCCCAGCGGATTTGGTCCTGGTCCGACGCGACGAAGTTCACCGGGCGGCTATCGATCCCCAGCAGCCGGGCCTGTGCATTGCGGGTAAAGCGTTCGGGAAATGCCGCTTCGATCTGTGCAGTCAGGAGCGGGAAGGGGGCGATCGGGTTGTCGATCCGGGTCGAGACAAAATCGAAGCTCAGCGAAAAATCAGTCTTGGGCAGCGGCCGGACGTTGAACCCGAGCCGGACCGTGCGGCGATCGTCGGTGCGCAGCAACGGGTTGCCGCCGGAGACTCGGGTGATATCGACCACGTCGCGCTGGAGAAAATCGAAGGTGCGGACATTAGGCGTCACCAGCAGCGGCCCGCCCAGTTGTTCCAGCGTTGGCGCGCCTTGTTCCTGGGTCGCCGATGCGACGATGTTGATCGCGGCGATGGGCGACCAGTTTAGCCCATAGCCATAGGTCCGAAGCGTTCCCACGTCCGACAGCTGTTCGACTGCGGCATTGGCGTTAAGCGACAGATTGCCAATCGGCGAGGACTGTTTTTCCCCGCGGCTGAAGATCGGCACATCGATGTCGATCTGCGCGGCGCCGCGATCGCGGGAAAGATCGGCGCGAACATCGTTGGTGCCGAAGGCTGCACGGCTGGTAAAGTCACGAAAGTCCCCGCCCAATCGCACACTGGCTGAAAGCGGCCCGCCGGGTAGCGACAATATTGGACCAGAAAACAGAAAGTCGGCGTTGGCCAGCCGATCGGTCGACCGTGCCACATCGCGGCGTCCGCTGCCGTCAAAGGCATCGGTCAGTACCCGATTGTCGACATGATCGTAATTACTGGTCACGGTCCATTGCCAGCGACCGATTCTACCATTGATCGTCGTTCCGAGATGGCCCAGCGTGCGATCGGTGCTCCGCCGCACCGGCCCGCTGAGGCCCAGCCCGAGCAGACCATCGCTTTGGGTGTGGTCGAACCGGCCGTTGAGCGTTGCGGACACCTCCTGCAACAAGGGGCCGCTGACGACACCGTTGAGCCCGAATTGCTGGCTTTCGGGCAGCAGCGTGCGGAAGCGGCCAAGCTCGGGTGAGCCGACGAACTGGCGCACACCGCGCTCGCTCTCGAGCAGCGCGTCGGCACGGCTATAGGTCGCGCCCAGGCTCATCCGCGTGTCGCCGTTGATCGCCAGAAAATCGCCGTTCACGACCCCGCTCTCGCGCCCGCCCTCACCCGGGGTGAGAAACGCCACCTGCCCCACCTTGGACCGAAAGCGCTGGAAAGTGACGATATTCACCACCTTCTGATCAGCGCGATAGCCATATTTCAACGCCACCTCTTCGGGAAAAATTTCCATCCGTTCGATCGCTTCGGAGGGGATGCGCGCAATCTCCGCAAAGTCCGACACGCGTCGGCCGTTGAGCAACGTGACGGGGCTGCCGCCGCCACGGCCACGATTGCTGGCGGTTTGTGCGCTCATCGCTTCGAGCAGCGCACCAATATTGTCGGCACCGAACGCGCGAAGGTCGATCTGGTTGAAGCTGCGCTCGGGTGGAATGTTGCCGACCACCGAGCCGCGCGGTCGCGCGCTGGAAACGACGATATCGTCGCTGCGCGGGCGGGTGCCGGTGCGGGGCGTCGTGTCGCTTGTGCCCTTTTCGCCCGGCACGCCGTCCTTGAACCGCTCTTCAAGCTGACGCAGGACTTCAGGTGGCAGGGGCTTGCCATCAAGGCTACGGAATTGAAGCTTTTTTGGGGGTGTCGGGCCTGTCGTCGCCGGTTCATCGGTGGAGCGTGACGATGACCCGGAAGGCGGCGGGGCGGGGGCTGTCTGTGCCTGGCCGTCCTCCGTGGCGGAAAATGTCAGCACCGTGCCCGAAGGCGGCGCTCCGTCCTTGAACCGCTCCTCCAGCATCTTCAGGATTTCGGGTGGGATCGGCTTGCCGTCGGCGCTGCGGAATTCACGCTTTTTGGGCGGTGTCTGGTCCGCAGGCGCTGCCTCGCTCGTGCTTGGTGCGGTCTTATCGGGCGCCGGGGGCGGCACCTGCTGGGCGCTCAGGCAGGTCGGCATCATTCCCACCAGCACGCCAACTATCCATCCGAATTTTGTCTTCACGCCTGTTCTCCAGAATTGGTCGTCTGGTCTGGGTGAAAGCAGGATCGAGTAGCGTGTTGATGGCGCGCGGGTAACAAAAGCTGATACGCAAATGCTACATTAGGGCGCTACGAAGGGTCATCATGGAGCCCGAATCCACCTCCGCTAGCACCGTTCTTGTCGTCGATGACGATGCCAGCATCCGCGATGCCATCGCCGAGTTTCTCGGCTCCTATGGCTATACAGTGCACACAGCACCAAACGCCGCCAATTGCGAACGCGCGTTGCTGGCGGCACCGACCGATCTAATTGTCCTCGACGTTATGATGCCGGGCGAGGATGGGTTGTCGCTCTGTCGGCGGCTCGCGCCTGCCGGCACGCCGATCCTGATGTTGAGCGCGCTCGACGATGTGACCGACCGGATCGTGGGGCTGGAGGTCGGCGCATGGGATTATCTCACCAAGCCATTCGAGCCGCGCGAGCTGCTCGCCCGGGTACGCGCGCTGTTGCGCCGGCCGGTCGCTGACCGGGCCGATCCCGCGCGCGGCGGGGTAACTTTTGCGGGCTGGTGGCTCGACGTCGAGCAGCGGCGTCTGCGCGATCCGGGAGGGCGGTTGATCGTGCTGACCGAGGGCGAGCACGCGCTGCTCGCCGCTTTTGTCGCTCGCTCTGGGCGAGTGCTGACCCGCGACGTGCTGCTCGATCTCGCGCGCGGGATTGATGCGGCGAGCTATGACCGGGCAATCGACATTGCCGTCAGCCGCCTGCGCCGCAAGCTCGCCGATTGCGATCCTACCCCGCTGATCGAAACGGTGCGTGGCGTTGGCTATCGGTTTCTGCCCGTGGTGCGTCCCGCATGAAGCGGGCGCCGAGCGCGCTGGTTTCGATCGGCGGCTTCGGCATTGCCGTTGCGACGCTTAGTGTCGCAACTACCGCAGCTATCGTAATCCTCGCGCCGCCGCCGCCGACTCAGCGCGCCAGCCTGCTTCTCACGATCGCGGCACTGCAACGGCCGATGCCGGGGATCGACCGTCGGCTGTTGTCTGAAAGACCAAAAGGCCCCGGCGTCCGGGTGCTGGAGGGGCTGATTGCTGCCGAACTGAAACGGCCAATCCGCGATGTGCATGTCAGCTGGCTGGACCGCCAGCCGGTCAGCAGCGCCTTCGGCAATGGGTTTCGAACGACGCTGATTCCAGCCCGAAACATCAAGCTGCCATCGTCGCTGGTTCTCGTGCAACGCAAGAACAACAGCTTTGAGCTGCTCATGCCCGGCACGGCGTCGCGCGCAATGCGCAATCTGCTCCTTGGCCTGCCGCTCCCGGCCTTTACCGCCAGCGTGCGCGAGGGGGACGGCCGTTGGCTGAGCGTGGCGCCCGCCAAGCCGTTTCTCGCCGGCTGGCAGCGCAACATCCTGATGGCGCTGGCCGTGAGTCTTGCGCTGCTCGCGCCGATGGCGTGGTTTTTCGCGCGTCGCCTGACCCGCCCCTTCCGGGCGCTAGCCGGCGCGCTCGATCATCATCACGCGGTTGTGCCGCAAGATGGTCCGCGCGAGCTGCGCGAGGCGGCGGCGACGATCGCGACGATGCGCAACCGGCTGGGGATCGAGGCGGCCGAGCGCGCCCGCATTTTGACGGCGATTGCGCATGATCTGCGCACCCCGCTGACCGGGCTTCGTCTCCGGCTGGAAACGGCACCTGAACCGCAGCGAGGGCGCATGGTCGCCGATGTTGAGCGCATGCAGGCGATGATCGACGAAGTACTGGCCTTTGCGCGCGGGGCCGCAGCGCCGATCGAGCTGCTCGATATACGGCCCCTGCTTGCCGCAATTGTCGATGAAATGGCCGAAGGCGGCGCACGCATCCGAATAGTCCCAGGCGACGACGCCAGCATCGCCGCGCCCAAACTTGCCTTCCGCCGCGCGATCGAGAATTTGCTGAGCAACGCGCTCGCTTATGCCAATAGCGGCACGGTAGCGGTACGCCGCGCGGACGGGCAGGTGTTGATATCGGTCGCCGATCAGGGCCCCGGCATTCCCGCCGCCGAGCGCGAGCGGCTGCTCCGCCCGTTCGAGCGCGGCGACAGTTCCCGCAACCGCGCCACCGGCGGGGCAGGGTTGGGGCTGAGCATTGTCAGCGATTTCGCCGCGCAGCACGGCGGCGAATTTACCCTGAGCGATGCGCCAAGCGGCGGCACGCTTGCAACGCTGAGCCTGCCCGAGCGGAGGCTTTCGGGATCGTGACGCGGGGGTAAACACCGAGTCTTACGTCGGACGGGTTCGGCTAGCGCGTCGCAGGATTAGCTTGCGCTAATCCCGAGCGCCCGGCGCCTTATTTTACGCGCTCGACCTGTTCAAAGTCCAACTCGACGGGCGTCGCGCGGCCGAAGATCGATACCGATACCTTGACCTTCGATTTGTCGAAATCGAGTTCCTCGACGGTGC
>JAIERC010000516.1 GCA_019747165.1 Sphingomonas sp.
GCCCCTTCATCCGGCCATGGACGAGCCCGACCTTGTCGCCGAACCGCGCCCGCAGGGTCTCCGCCCGCGCCTCGGCGGCGGCGAGATCGGTCTTCTCGCTTTCCTCGACGAGCGGGCAGACCCAATAGGCCTGGCCGCCGCTCGACAGATGCCGACCAAGCGCGTTGACGACATCGTCGAGTCGATCTTCTGACAAGACGCGCGTCTCGATCGGCTGGCGACCGGGCGGCATCTCGTCCAATCGGCTGACGTCCATCTCGCCATAGAGCGCCAGCGTCAGCGTGCGCGGGATGGGGGTCGCGGTCATCGCCAGCAAATGCGGCGGGTGTTGGCCCTTGCCCGTCAGCAACATCCGCTGCGCGACCCCGAAGCGGTGCTGCTCATCGACCACAACCAGCCCCAAATCCTTGTAGCCGACCGCTTCCTGGAAGATCGCGTGCGTGCCAATCAAAATATCGATTGAGCCATCCGCTAGGCCCATCAAGGTCGCCTCGCGCACCCGACCTTTGTCGCGACCGGTCAGCACCGCAATGTTGACCGGTAACCCGCTGAGCAGGCCGCGCAGGCTCTCATAATGTTGGCGCGCGAGGATTTCGGTGGGGGCCAGAAACGCCCCTTGCGCGCCTGCCTCGACCGCCACGAGCAGCGCCATCGCGGCAACCAAGGTCTTGCCCGATCCGACATCGCCTTGCAGCAATCGCAGCATCGGCTGCGCCTGCCGCAGATCGCCCTCAATCTCCGCGACCGAGCGCGATTGCGCGCCCGTCGGCGTATAAGGCAGCTGCAGCATGGCGCGCAGCCGCCCGTCGCCGATCAACGCCCTACCCTTGCGCGCCCGCGACGAGGCGCGAACCAAAGTCAGCGCGAGCTGATTGGCGAACAGTTCGTCATAGGCCAGCCGCGCGCGCGCCTTGGTATCAGAAGGGTCGGCATGGATTCGCGCGAGTGCGGTGCGCCAGGCGGGCCATTGATGCTTCGCCAGCAGGCCGGGTTCAATCCACTCCGCAAGCTCGGGCGCGCGCTCCATGGCTTGCGCGGCCATCTGCACCATCCGCTTCGAGCTCAGCCCCTCGGACAGCGGATAAATCGCCTCGCGCTCGGGCGTGTCCCCCGCTTCCTCAACCGGCAAGACATAATCGGGGTGCACGATCTGCAGTTCCTGGCCATACATCTCCAATCGGCCTGAAACGCGTCGCGGCTCGCCCAGCGGCAGCAGTTTCTTCACCCAACCCGAATTGCCGCCGAAATAGACGAGGCTCACATAATTGCCGTGCGCGTCGGTCGCCTGCGCCCGCGTCGGCCCGCGCCCGGCGCTCGATCGGTACGACACCGCCGTCAGCGTTATTGCGATCGTCCGCCCTGCATCGGCCATATCAAGCTCGTCGCGCGCGATCCGGTCGATCCAGCCGGTCGGCAAGTGAAAGGCGACATCGACAACGCGGCTCAGTCCGAGCCGATCAAGAGGCTTGGCAAGCGCTGGCCCCACGCCTTTCAGCGCGGTCACTTCAGCAAAGAGTGGATTGAGGATTTCTGGCCGCATGACTATCTGGGCTGTCTTACCCCCAGCCGACGGCCCACGCAAAGGACCGTCGGCCAATCGTCGTTGGAACGCCCATGGACCGCGCCACCCGCCTGAAACGCTTGCACTTCCGCGCGCACCACCGTGGCACCAAGGAAGCCGATCTGCTGATCGGCGGATTCTTTGACGCGCACGGTGCCGACTGGTCGGAGGAGGAGATGGTGCTGTTCGAAGCGCTGCTCGAGGAACAGGATGTCGATATCATGGCCTGGGCGATGGGGACCGATGTCGCGCCGGAGACGTATGCCGGATCGATTTTGGCGGCGTTGAAGACGCTGAATTACGTGCCCGTGGCCGAGTAACAGCCGTTCCGTCACCCGGGACTTGTGCCGGGGTCCACTCCTCCACCCACACCCTGGCGATTGGGGCGCGGTGGCCCCCGGACCATGTCCGGGGTGACGACAGAGTTCCATTGAAGACTATGCCCAACCTTTCCACGATCCTCGCCGCCAAGGCCCCCCTCACCCTAGCAGGTGTCCCGACCGGCTTCCTTCCCTGGCTGCTGGCCGACCTCGCGCGCGCGGCGACCACGCGCGCGGTTTTCATCGCAGCGGACGAAGCGGAAATGCGCGCTATCGCCACCGCCGCGCACTATTTCGCGCCCGAGCTCGAAACAGTCAGCTTCCCGGCCTGGGACTGCCTGCCCTATGACCGCGCCTCCCCCACCTTGCGCGTCATGGCCGAGCGCGTCGCCGCGCTTCATCGGCTCCAGCAACCGCGTAAAGGGCCCCAGCTGCTCATTACCACCGCTAATGCCGCCGCCCAGCGCACCCTCACCCCATTCCGCGTGCGCCAGCTCGTCGCCACCCTCAAGCCCGGCGAGCGGATCGGGCGCGATAAGCTGGCGGGGCTGCTCCAGGCGAATGGCTATCAGCGCGTCGAGACCGTTACCGATTCGGGCGAGTTCGCGGTGCGCGGCGGGCTGGTCGATCTCTTCCCGAGCGGCGAGGAACACGGGCTGCGGCTCGATTTCTTCGGTGACGAGATTGAGAGCGTCCGCACCTTCGACCCCGCCGACCAGCGCACCACTGGCCGGGTCGAGGGCTTCACCCTGCTGCCCGCCTCCGAAGCCCTGCTCGATGACGACAGCGTCAAGCGCTTCCGCAGCCGTTATCGCGAGCGTTTCGGCGCGAACGCTACGGGCGATCCGCTCTATCAGGCAATCTCCGAAAGCCGCCGCCTGTCGGGAATGGAGCATTGGCTACCGCTGTTCGAAGAGAAACTGACGACCTTTTTCGATCATCTCGGAGACGGCGCGATCGTGGTGCGCGATTCAGGCGTCGCGGCGGCAGCGGAGTCGCGCTTCGAGGCGGTCACCGATTACCACGCCAATCGGGTCCGCGCGCAATCGAGCGATCCCGGCAGCTACCGCCCGCTCCCGCCCGAAATGCTTTATCTCAAGGCCGACGAATGGGGCGATCGGCTGAAGCAATCAGTCGCGCATCTGGTCACGCAATTCCATGAGCCCGACAGCGCGAGCGTCATCGATTTCGGCGTCGATGGCGCCAAGGATTTCGGCCCTGAGCGCGCTGCCGGGGCAAATGTCTATGAAGCGGTGGTCGCGCATATTGCCAGGCTCCGCAAGGATGGCCGCAAGCCGGTGCTCGCCAGCTATTCGGTCGGTGCGCGCGAGCGGTTAAGCGGACTCCTCGCCGATCACGGGCTGAAGGGCGCCAAGACGGCGGAAAGCTGGCAGGAGGCGCTCGGCGTAGCGGACAAAAGTGTCGCGCTTATCGTATTGCCGCTCGATCACGGCTTTGCCGCGCCTAGCGTCTCGGTGCTGACCGAGCAGGACATGCTTGGCGACCGGCTGGTTCGCCGGGCGAAGCGCCGAAAATCCGCCGATGCCTTCCTCGCCGAACTCGCGACGCTCTCGCCGGGCGATCTCGTCGTCCATGTCGATCACGGCATTGGCCGCTATACCGGGCTGACCTCGATCCCGGTCGGTGCATCGCCGCATGATTGCGTCGCGCTCGAATATGCCGGCGGCGACAAGCTCTATGTGCCGGTCGAGAATATCGACGTCCTCAGCCGCTATGGCAGCGATGATGCCGCGACGCTCGACCGGCTCGGCGGCGAGGCATGGCAGCGGCGCAAGAGCCGGATGAAGGAGCGCATCCGCGAAATCGCGGGTGAACTCATCGCCATCGCCGCCGAGCGTGCTTTGCGCCCCGCCGACATCGCTGAGCCCGATGCGAGCGGCTATCCCAGCTTCGTCGATCGCTTTCCTTATGAGGAAACCGACGATCAGGACCGCGCCATCGGCGAGGTGCTCGAGGATCTCGCCGCCGGCAAGCCAATGGACCGGCTGATCGTCGGCGATGTCGGCTTCGGCAAGACCGAGATCGCGCTGCGCGGGGCGTTTGTCGCCGCGATGGCGGGGCTGCAGGTTGCGGTCGTCTGCCCCACCACCCTGCTCGCCCGTCAGCATTTCAACAATTTCGTCAGCCGTTTCGAAGGCTTCCCGCTCAGGATCGGTCGCCTCTCCCGCCTCGTCACCGCCGCGGAGGCCAAGGCGACACGCGAGGGGCTCGAGGACGGCACCATCGACATCGTCATCGGCACCCACGCCATCCTCGCCAAAAGCGTCGGCTTCAAGCGGCTCGGGCTGGTGGTGGTCGACGAGGAGCAGCGCTTCGGCGTCACCCACAAGGAGCGGCTCAAGGCGCTCAAGACCGACGTCCATGTGCTCACGCTCACCGCCACCCCCATCCCACGCACGCTGCAAATGGCGATGTCGGGCCTGCGCGAACTGTCAGTGATCCAGACCCCGCCGGTCGATCGGCTGGCGGTGCGCACTTATGTGATGCCCTGGGACCCGGTCGTGCTGCGTGAGGCGCTGCTGCGCGAGCATTATCGCGGGGGGCAGAGCTTCTTCGTCACCCCGCGCATTGCCGATCTGCCCGATATCGAGGAGTTCCTGACCAAGGAGGTGCCTGAAATCCGCTATGTCGTCGCGCACGGGCAAATGTCCCCGACCGAAGTCGAGGAACGAATGAGCGCGTTCTACGACAAGAAATTCGAAGTGCTGGTCTCCACCACAATCGTCGAATCCGGGCTCGATATCCCAAGCGCCAACACGATGATCATCCACCGCGCCGACAAATTCGGCCTCGCCCAGCTTTATCAGCTGCGCGGGCGGGTGGGTCGCGCCAAGACGCGCGCTTATGCGTATCTGACGACCCCCGCCGATCGGATTGTTACCGAAACGGCGGAAAAGAGGCTCAAAGTGCTGTCCGATCTCGAAAATCTGGGGGCGGGTTTCCAACTGGCGAGCCATGATCTCGACATTCGCGGCGCGGGCAATCTGCTCGGCGACGAGCAGTCCGGCCATATCCGCGAGGTCGGGTACGAACTCTATCAGTCGATGCTCGAAGAGGCGATCATGGACGCCCGCGCCGGTGGTCTTGCCAAGCGACCGCGCGATTTCTCACCCCAGATCACGATCGACGCGCCGATCCTCATCCCCGACGACTATGTCCCCGATCTCGACCTGCGGATGGGCCTCTATCGCCGCCTCAACGATCTCGACGAGCCGCAGGCGATCGAAGCGTTCGCCGCCGAATTGATCGACCGTTTCGGCAAGCTGCCCGACGCGACCGAAAACCTGATCCGCCTGATCGAAATCAAGCTCCACGCCAAGAATGCCGGCGTCGCCAAGATCGATGTCGGCCCGCGCGGCGCGCTGGTATCGTTTCACGATGACAAGCCCCCCAACATACCGGGCCTGCTCGCTTATGTCGAACGCGTCGGCGCAATTGCAAAGCTGCGCCCAGACAGCAAGCTGGTGCTGACTCGTGCCTGGGGCGATCCCAAGGCGCGGCTCAACGGCGCACTGCAACTGGCGCGCGGGCTGGCGAAGGCGGCGGGATAGGGGTGTAGTTTGGTCTGCAATAAGATATAGCCTAAACACCTCACCGGCTTTTTTGGGGAAAGTGAATTGGTGTGCTCGAATTGACCATCGGCGATCGATGGGCCCTTTTGGCCGAAACGCTACGGCAGATGATGCAAGCAAAGAGCATTGCTGAAGCGGTTGAAATCGTTCGGCCTGTCGCCCGCTCGATCGCGCAATCCGATGGCATTACCATCGTCAAACGGATCGGCCAGGAAACCGATTATCTCGCCGAGGATACGATCGAACCGCTTTGGGCGGGACTGCAATTCCCGATCGATAAATGTCTCGCCGGTCGGGCGATGGTCGAAGAACAGACCATTTTGGTGCCTGACATCACCCAGGTCGAAAATATTCCCCTGAATGTTTACTTGGCCACCTTCATTCGCAGCCTAGTCGCCGTTCCCATTGGCGATGGACGACCGGGTTATGCGATCTGTGCCTATTGGAAAGAGGCCGCGCCGATCGAAGAGGAAACACTTGCGCTGATGGAAGCGCTTGGTCGTGGCATGGGCGCTGCTTTTGCGATCATCGATGTGCTTGGTCTCGCACATGGGCAGCGGGGCGGCGCGCACGCTGCCTAAAACGTTAGTGCTTTACGAACTGTGATCAGCAATGATGTGCCAATTGCCGCCCTCATGGCGGAAAATCAGCGTGGTCGTTCCGCTTTGGGTCTTTCCGTCGCTATAGGTCAGCAGGTAGCGGGCGATATAGAGCGCATGGTCCGGATCAAGCAGCCGAAAATCCAGCGTCGAAAAAGTCAGCGTGCCGCGTTTGGCGGCATTGTCAAAATCGTAGCGGGTTTTGTAGCGCGCCGTCATCGCCGCCTTGCCGCGCAACACCCCCTCTTTGGTCACGAAACTGGTTGCCGGGTCGTCCGAATAAACGCGCATGAAGCGTTCGACATCGCCGCCATTCCACCCGGCGGCGCTATCAGCCATCGCCTTCTCGACTGCCGCCTGCTCCGGCGCTTGCGCGATGGCCGGAGCCGCCAGCGTGATCGCGGCGACGGCGAAGAATACGGGGGTGCGCATCGTCATTTTCCTTGTCTTGCCACCAGCGCCTCAAGCGCCGCTATGTCGAGCGGCTCAGCGCACAGGAAGCCTTGATAATATTGGCAGCCTTCCTTGGCGAGCAGGTCCAATTGTTCCTCGGTCTCCACGCCTTCGGCGATTACCGACAGGCCGAGCGACCGTGCCATGTCGATCACGCCGCGCACGACGATCCGGTCGCGGGTCGATCCGGCAATATCCTGTGCCAGCTTCTTGTCGATTTTGAGGTAATCGAGCGGCAGCGCCTTTAGATAGGCAAGGCTCGAATAGCCCGTCCCGAAATCATCGATCGCCACCCGGCAGCCCGCGCTGCGCAGCGTCGCCAGCAGCATCGCGGCCATGCCTAAATCCTCGATCAGCCCGCTTTCGGTGATCTCCACCGTCAGCCGCGCGCGCGGAAACCCGCTGCTGTCGACCCGGTCGAGAAAGATATCTGCAAAGCCCGGTCGGGCGATATCCGCCGCTGTCAGGTTGAGCGACAGCCGCAGCCGCCCGAGGCTCGCCGGCCAGGCGGCGGAACGGGCGAGAACGATACGCTGGATATGATCGGACAGGCCGATAACGAGATCAGCGCGATCGGCTGCGGCGAATAATGTCTCGGCCCCCAAAGCGCCCATCACCGGATGATCCCAACGCGCCAACGCTTCCACACCGGTGATGTCGCCGGTCGCAATTGCCACCTGGGGCTGGAACACAATGTCGATTTCGCCCTGATCCATCGCCCGCCGAAGATCGACCGCCAGCTTATCGATTGGCGCGCCTTCCTGGCCCTCACGGCGCGCCGTCTGGATCGTCAGACTATCTGACGCCTTGGCCTCGGCCAACGCCTCACTCGCGCGGCGCAGCAACATGCCAGTCGTGTCTCCCTCCTCTGCCGGGGCAATCCCGATCCGGCAGCCTAGCACCGCCACCGCGCCACCCGTAACGAAGGGACGGGACAGCGCCTCCGCAATCCGGCCGGCGACAAGTTCAACCCGCGCTGCGCCTTCAGCCGCCGCGACTAGAAATTCAGATCCCCCCAGCCGCGCGACAATCGCAGCGCGACCCAGCAGTTCAGCGGCAATTTCGTCGATCCGCTTTTGGGCGGTGCGCAAAAGCGCATCACCCGCGCTGCGGCCATAGGCACTGTTGACGATGTCGAACCGGTTGAGCGCAATCAGCATCGCTTGCACCGGCGGGTCGCTGGGATCAGCAAGTTTGCGGTCGAGCCAGCGCCGCGCACTCGCCGCATCGCGCACCCCCGATAACGCCTCACGCAGCACATTTGTCGGATCGGGAATCGACGTAAGCCGTTCGATCACGGCATCGATATGGCCAGTTTCGGGATCGATCGTCAGGTGCTGAACCATCCGACCCAGCCCGGCAATATCATGCGCAAAGGCGGTGGCTGCACCGGTTTCCAGCAGCCGCCGCAGCGCGCGGAGGGCGATCGGGCGATCAGTCGGCGCAAGCTGCCGCAACAGGCCAAGCGCAGAAGGGCTTTCGCCCGCGACGAGCAAATCAGCAAAGGCTGGGGTCAACAGCACGGCCCGTTCGTGCCGGTCAAATCGCCAGCCGAGCGGTTCGGTCGATCCCCCCTTGGGGTGCCAATCGCCCGCCATGCGTTCCGCGTGCCGGGCGGCAAAGCGCAAGGTCTGGATAAATTCATGCTCGCTATGCGGGCTGGACAGAAAATGCGTGGCCCCAGCATCATATAAAGTGCCGATTTCACCCACATCGCCGCGCGAGACCAGCACGAGCAACGCCCCGCTATTGGCAGCAATCACATCGCCCAGTGCCGCCACAGCCGCCAACCCATCGCCCAGCGCGCCGCGCGCATCGATCACCGCCACCTGCGCTCCGCTCGCCAGATAGCGCCGTTCCGCCCCATCAGCGCGGCGCGCGGCAATCACTTGCCAGCCGCCGCGCGTGGCTAGCGCCGCCAGTTCATCGCGCTGGCGGAACGACAGGACAAAAAGCGCGGATGCCGCTGCCGGGCGCTGGCTGGATTCTGGATCATTGGCGGCCACGGGGCTGGTCATGCGATAAAGCCTAGCCCGCGCTGGTGACTTCGCCAATCCGCAAACGGCGCGCTGCTGTCCTGCCAATACGGTTGAGGGTTGTTTGCAGCGACGTGAAGGCTTAGCTCGTGACCGATGTCCTGCGCCCCCGCCCTTGTCGACAGCTTTGGTCGCACGATCAGCTATCTGCGGATATCGGTAACGGATCGTTGCGATCTGCGCTGCCGCTATTGCATGGCGGAGGAGATGACCTTTCTCCCCAAGGCCAAATTGCTGAGCCTGGAGGAAATCGCGCTCATCGCCGAGCGGTTTATCGCGCGGGGTGTGACCAAGATCAGGCTCAGCGGCGGCGAACCATTGGTGCGGCGCGATGTGGTGGAATTGACTCGGCGGCTCGGTCGGCATGTCGGCGCGACGACGGGTCCTCGGCTGGACGAGCTGACGATGACCACGAACGGCACCCGGCTGCGCGAATACGCTGCCGATCTGGCGGCGGCCGGCATCCGCAGGATCAATGTCAGCCTAGATAGCCGTGATCCCGATATCTTCCGCCACATCACCCGCCACGGCGATGTCGCGCAGGTGCTGGACGGCATATCGGCGGCGAAACAAGCCGGGTTAGGAATCAAGATCAACATGGTGGCGCTGAATGGCCTGAACGAGAACGAGATCGCGCCGATGCTCGCCTGGTGCGGGGCAGAAGGCTTTGACCTGTCGTTGATCGAAACCATGCCGATGGGCGCTATTGATGAAGACCGTGCGGACCGCTTCCTGCCGCTGACCAAAGTGTTCGATGATCTTGCGGCCAAATTTGATCTTACCCGCGACGATCATCGCAGCGGCGGGCCCGCGCGCTATTGGCGGGTCGGCGGCAGCGACGCGCGCCTTGGCCTGA
>JAIERC010000430.1 GCA_019747165.1 Sphingomonas sp.
TGCGCGCGTCGATGAGCCTGATCCTGGCCGGCCTTGCTGCCGAGGGCGAGACGCAGGTGCAGCGCGTCTATCACCTGGATCGCGGCTATGAGCGGCTTGAGGAAAAGCTTTCTGCGGTTGGTGCCGATATCGAGCGGGTCAGCGACGGCTGACGACGCAGTCGGGCGGCGATTGCTTAGCGGTGATCCTGCGCCAGCGCATCGGCCAGCAGCGCGCGCACCGCCCGCACCCCCGCCAGCTCTGCCGTCCCTTTATGCGAATCAGCGCGCGCGCCAGGCTCTGTCGCGAGCAGGCTTTGCACGCCGCGAATCGTATAGCCTTCATGGTTCAGCAGCATGTTGATCCGCCGTACCAACGCGACATCTTCGGGCCGATAATATCGCCTTTTGCCTGCGCGCTGGAGCGGCCGTAGCTGCGGAAATCGTGTTTCCCAATAGCGAAGAATATGCCGGGGCAGGCCAATTTCCTGCGATAATTCGCCAATTGTTCGAAATGCCCCGGCCGACTTTTCGAACGCCACTGCCATGCCAGAGATCAGCTCGCCTCGACGATGCGTTCACGCATCATCTGGCTCGCGCGGAACGTCAGCACGCGGCGCGGCGCGATCGGCACTTCGACGCCGGTCTTGGGATTGCGGCCAATGCGCTCGCCCTTGTTGCGCAGCACAAAGGTACCAAAGCCGGAAATCTTCACATTTTCCCCGGCCGCGAGCGAATCGCTCATATGATCGAGAATCTGTTCGACCAGCTTTGCCGAATCCATCCGCGACAAGCCCACATCGCGGTGCAATGCATCTGCCAGATCAGCGCGAGTCAAAGTACCTGCTTCAGCCATATCAAATTCTCCCCCCAGAAATTTGGCTACCCTTGTCAGACACTAACACAAGCATCAAGCCAATCGGAAGAGATTTGTAACTGGTCTGTTACAATCAATAGCGGATCAGCGCCGCACCCCAGGTAAATCCGCCGCCCATCGCCTCCAGCACCAACAGGTCGCCGCGCTTGATTCGCCCGTCGCGGACCGCAACATCAAGCGCAAGCGGCACCGACGCTGCCGATGTATTGGCGTGTTGATCCACCGTCATGATCACTTTTTCAGGCGGCAGGCCCAGCTTACGCGCGGTCGCATCGAGAATCCGGGCATTGGCCTGATGTGGCACCACCCAGTCCACATCCTGCGCGGAAAACCCCGATGCGCTCAGCACTTCCTCCATCACCGTCGCCAAATTGACAACCGCGTGGCGAAAGACTTCACGCCCCTTCATGCGCACCTTGCCGACCGTGCCAGTGGTTGACGGCCCGCCATCGACATAAAGTAGCTGATTATGGCGGCCATCGGCGTGGAGCCGACTGTGCAGCACGCCGCGGTCACCGCCCGATTCGCCCTCCAGCACGATTGCCCCGGCGCCATCACCGAACAGCACGCAGGTCGTCCGATCTTCCCAATCAAGCAGTCGGCTAAAGGTTTCCGCGCCGATCACCAGCGCGCGCCGGGCCGCACCGGTGCGAATCAGGCTGTCCGCAACATGCAGCGCGTAGAGAAAGCCCGAACAGACTGCGGCCACGTCGAACGCCACGCAATCATCAATGCCCAGCATCGCCTGGACCTTGGTCGCCGAAGAGGGGAAAGTCTGATCCGGCGTCGCGGTCGCCAAGACGATCAGGTCAACCTCGTTCGCTGCTCGACCGGCGGCGGCAAGCGCCGCGCGGCAAGCATCGGCGGCAAGCGTCGCCGTCGTCTCGCTCTCTGCCGCAATGTGACGAAAGCGGATCCCGGTGCGCTCGACAATCCATTCGTCTGACGTATCGACGGTTTCAGCAAGTTCGGCATTGGAAACACGGCGCGCAGGCAGGGCGGACCCGGTGCCCGTAATCACTGAGCGAATCATGCTGCCTGATCTTCCACATTGCGCAAATCATTGCTGATTCGCCGGGTGAGATCGTCGCGCACCAGCTTGGCCGCCACTTCGATGGCATGCGAAACGCCGGTCGCATTGGCGCCGCCATGGCTTTTGACGACCAGACCGTTCAGCCCCAGAAACACGCCGCCATTATGGTTGTTCGGATCTAGATGATCGCGCAACAGCTGTGTGGCTGGGCGCGAAATCAAAAAGCCGACCTTGGACCGAAACGAGCTGCGAAATGCGCGCTTGAGCAAATCGGCGACGAATTTGGCGGTACCCTCGGCGGTTTTCAGGGCGATATTGCCAGTGAAACCGTCACAGACAATCACGTCGACATTGCCGTGCGATAGCTGATTGCCTTCCACAAAACCGGCAAAATGCAGCGGCAGATGCGTCGCTTTTTTCAGCATCGCGGCAGCATCGCGGATGCTGTCCGTGCCCTTCAAATCCTCGGTGCCAATGTTGAGCAAGGCCACGCGCGGCGCGGCCAGATCAAAGCTGGTTCGGGCATAGGCAGCACCCATCACCGCAAACTGCACCAGATTGCGGGCGTCGCATTCCGTGTTGGCACCCAGATCGAGCATGACGACATCATTCTCGCCCAGCGTCGGCATCAGCGCAGCCAGCGCCGGTCGGTCAATCCCGGGCAAGGTGCGCAGCGCAACCTTGGCCATCGCCATCAGTGCGCCGGTATTGCCAGCGGAAACGGCAACGCCAGCCCGGCCTTGCTTGACCAGGTCTATCGCCATGCCCATCGACGTCGTCTTGGCGCGGCGCAGCGCCTGGCTGGGCTTTTCATTGGACGTCACGCTTTCGGGCGCGTGGACGATCTCAACCGCATCAGCGAGGATCGGATGGCCTTTCAGCGCATCCCGAATCGCCGTCTCATCGCCAACCAACAGGAAGCGCAGCGTCTCAAATCGGTGCCGGGCATCAGCAACACCGGCAACCATGACCGATACGCCACCATCGCCACCCATCGCATCGATAGCAATAAGCGCATCGGTCGGCACGTGCTGGTTATCCCCGATCGGTGCTTTGATCAGCCTTCGACCGACATGACTTCGCGGCCGTTATAATGGCCGCAAGAGGAGCACATGATGTGCGGGCGCTTCAACTCGCCGCAATTCGGGCATTCCTGATAGGCTTCGACAGCCAGCGAATCGTGGCTGCGGCGCATGCCGCGCTTTGACGGTGAAGTCTTTCTTTTGGGGACGGCCATTTCGGCACCTTAGCTATGAATTATGAACACAGGCGATAAACCGGGTCACTGGAACACACAACCAACAGCCAATTGGCCGCGGAAGCCACCAGCGGCCAGACGCATCGCGAAGCGTCGCGCTATAGCGGATTCGACGCGCCTTGCAAGCGCAGCGACACAGCAAGGCTCATTGCCACCCAGCCATTGCCCTGCCAAGGCGCTGCATCGCAATGTCCTCCGGGGGAATTATCATGTCGTCTGCGCTGCCTATCACGCTCGCCGCCGCTGGCGGTGCTGCCATCCTCAATTTCTGGCTATCGATGCGTACCGGCAATGCCCGCCGCGCGGCCAAGGTTAGCATCGGTGATGGTGGCGATCCCGCGCTAATCGGGCGGATGCGCGCGCAAGCGAATTTTATCGAATATACCCCAATTGTGCTCATCCTGATTGGCGCGATCGAACTGAGCCAGGGGAGCTCAACATGGCTTTGGGCAGTCACCGCCATTTATCTGCTTGGCCGGGTTGGCCATGCGCTGGGCATGGATGGCATGCCGATTGGCCGTTTTGCGGGCACGATCACGTCGCTGCTGACGATGCTGGGGCTGGGCATTTATGCGCTGATCATCCCCTTCACTGCGCCCAACCCGCCGGTAACAATGGTGCCGGTTACCGTCCAGCAACCCGCCGGCTGATCCGCGCCCGCTCGGGCTTACCCCGCCATCGCCATATCGCTGACAAACGGGTTGTGGCGGCGTTCATGCGCGAAATTGCTCATCGGCCCGTGGCCGGGGACAAAGGCGGTGTCGTCGCCCAGTGGCCACAGCTTGGTGGTGATCGCGTCGAGCAGATCCTGATGATTGCCCATCGGAAAATCGGTGCGGCCGATTGATCCCTGGAACAACACATCGCCCACCAGCGCCAGTTTTGAAGCCGGGTGATGAAAGACGACATGGCCAGGCGTGTGGCCGGGGCAATGATAGACATCAAGCACCAGGTCACCCACCGTCACCTGATCCCCATCGATCAACCAGCGATCAGGCTCGAACACCGCACCGGCGATGCCGTAACTGCGCCCGTCCTCGTCGAGCCGGGCAATCCAGAAACGATCCGCCTCATGCGGCCCTTCGATTGGCACACCCAATTCTTTGGCCAGCGTTCCCGCTTCGCCGCAATGGTCGATATGGCCGTGGGTGAGGATGATTTTTTCAATCGTTACGCCATGCTGCGTCATCGCTGCCTTAAGCGTCGGCAGATCGCCGCCCGGATCGACAAAGGTGCCGCGCATCGTCTTGGTACACCACAGCAATGTGCAATTCTGCTGAAGCGGGGTAACGGGCACGATTGCGGCGCGCAGTGGCGGGGTGGATGTAGTGGTCATCCCCCAGCAAATATGCCTCGCGCGCGCGCCACACAAGCGCCAGCCGACCGCAGCGGGCTGGGCAATTGAACCATAGGCTTGCCCCGCCTTGCCCGGCGATGCATTTGGCAGGGAGCCGATGCCCGATTTCGCCACCCCCTTTGTTTTGCTCGATGATGCCCGTGCGGGCGGCGCACCGGCGCGCCTGTATCAATCGCCGACGCAGATTTTCGAAACATCTGACATCGCCGGGGTCATCCCGATCCTTGAATCAATTCGCGCAGCCACCGCCCGCGGCCAGCACGCCGCCGGCTTTATCGGCTATGAGGCAGCCGCCGCGTTTGAGCCTGTCCTGGGCGAGCCGCAGGGGCGGATTGGCCCGCTCCTCTGGTTTGGCCTGTTTGATGGCTTTACTGAGATTGCTGGAGACGGGGTTGCTGCAATGCTGCCCGATCCTGCCGGAGCCTGGATCGCGCCGCCCCACCCCCACCATGATCGCGCAGCCTATGATGCCAAGCTGGACAAGGTGCTCGCGCTGATTGCAGCCGGCGATCTCTACCAGGCGAACCTCACCTTCCCCTGGACCATCGCGTTCGAGGGCAATCCGCTGGCCGTCTATGCCCAGCTGCGCGCGCGATCAGGCGCTGGATATGGGGCGGTCGTCCATACCGGCGATGATCTGCTGCTCTCGCTCTCGCCCGAGATGTTCTTCGCGCTCGACAAGGGCAAATTGCGCTGCCAGCCGATGAAGGGAACTGCGCGACGCGGCGACACCGTCGCTGCTGATCAGGCGATCGTCGCGGCGCTGGTCAACGACCCCAAGCAGCGCGCCGAAAATCTGATGATCGTCGATCTGATGCGCAATGATCTGTCACGTGTCACAGTGGCCGGCAGCGTGGCGGTACCGTCCCTGTTCGCGGTTGAGACCTATCCGACGATCCACCACATGGTCTCCACTGTCACTGCCCATCTCGCCCCTGGCAAAGATGCGATCGATGTCATGGCCGCCCTGTTCCCCTGCGGCTCGATCACCGGCGCGCCCAAGATTCGCGCCATGCAGGCGATTGCTGAGATTGAGGGCACGCCGCGCGGCCCCTATACTGGCGTGATCGGACGGTTTGATGCCGCTGATGCATCGGGCCAGCGTGGCGCAATGTTCAACGTCGCGATCCGGACCTTGCTGATCCGGGGCAACGACAAGCAGGCGCTGTTCGGCGCAGGCGGCGGCATCGTCGCCGATTCCCGCGCTGACGAAGAATGGGACGAGACGCGCGCCAAGGGGGCTTTCCTCACCAATGGCGCGCCCGGCTTCGACCTGATCGAGACAATGGCCTTCTATCCGGAATCAGGCATTGCGCTGCTCGATCGGCATCTCACTCGAATGAAGGCCAGCGCCAATCGTTTCGGCTTTGCCTTTGATCGCCACGCCGCGCGCAACGAGCTGCAAGCTGCCACCTTTCGCCTGGATGTCGCGAGCCGGGTAAGGCTGCTGCTCGCCGCGAGCGGGGCCATTGCCATCGAATCGGCACCGATGCCGCCAGCCCCTGCGGCCCCGGTACCGGTTGCGATCATGCCACTGCCGGTTGACCCAGACGATTTCCGGCTGCGCCACAAAACCAGCGACCGTGGCTTTTACGACACCGCCCGGATCGCATCCGGCCAGTTTGAGGTGGTGTTCGTCGGCCCTGACGGTCTGCTGACCGAAGGCAGCTTCACGACGATTTTCGTGCCGAAAGATGAGGGGCTTGTAACCCCCTCGCTGCTGGGGAGCGGCCTGTTGCCCGGCGTGCTGCGCGCCGACCTGATCGCGCGCGGCACAGCGATTGAGGGCACGCTGACCCCGGCTGATCTCGCCGCCCCGTTTTTCATCGGCAATGCGCTGCGCGGGCTGATCCCGGCGGTGCTGGTTGCACCGCCGCAAAAGCCGGGGCTATAGCCCGCTCGTTCTCCAAAAAAGGCGAAACGACATGCATCCCTCAGCCGCCCTCGACCGGATCAAGCCATCGCCGACGCTTGCCATCACCAGCCGAGTATTCGAGCTGAAGGCACAAGGGATCGACGTGATCGGCTTGGGCGCGGGTGAACCCGATTTCGACACCCCCGATTTCGTCAAGGAAGCCGCAATCAAGGCGATTCGCGACGGCAAAACCAAATATACCAATGTCGATGGCACGCCTGAGCTAAAGGCCGCGATCATCGCCAAGTTCAGGCGCGACAATGGGCTGGACTATGCGGCTAACCAGATCACGGTGAATGTCGGCGGCAAGCACACCTTGTTCAACGCGATGGTCGCGACGCTCGATGCAGGCGATGAAGTCATCGTCCCCGCGCCCTATTGGGTGAGCTATCCCGATGTCGTGTTGTTTACCGGCGGCGTGCCCGTCATCATCGCGGCTGGGGCTGACCAGCACTACAAGATCAGCCCCGCCCAGCTTGAGGCAGCGATCACCCCCAAAACCAAATGGCTGATCCTCAATTCGCCGTCGAACCCGACAGGCGCTGCCTATAGCGCGACCGAGCTTCGCGCGCTGGGCGAGGTGCTGATCCGCCACCCGCATGTCTGGGTGCTGGCGGACGATATGTACGAACATATCCTGTATGACGATTTCGAATTCGCCACGATCGCCCAGGTCTGCCCCGAGCTTTATGATCGCACGCTGACGATGAATGGCTGTTCAAAGGCCTATGCGATGACGGGCTGGCGGATCGGCTATGCCGGCGGCCCGGCCTGGCTGATCAAGGCGATGGGCAAACTACAATCGCAATCGACATCAAACCCCTGCTCGATCGCCCAAGCCGCCGCCGTCGCCGCGCTCAACGGCGATCAGAGCTTCTTGAAGGAGCGCAACACGGCCTTCCAGGCGCGCCGCGATCTGGTGGTCTCAATGCTCAATCAAACCAACGGCATGACCTGCCCTCGGCCCGAGGGTGCCTTTTATGTCTATCCTGAATTTTCGGCGCTGATCGGCAAGCGCACGCCCAAGGGCGTGGTGATCGATACTGACGAGACGATGGTCGCCTATTTGCTCGATGAAGCACGGGTTGCCGCAGTGCAGGGCGCGGCCTTTGGGCTCTCGCCGGCGATGCGGATCAGCTATGCCACGTCGGAAAATTTGCTCCGCGAAGCGTGCGAACGTATCCAAACCGCTTGTGCCGCCGTATCTTGACCGGATTGGCCAGCGATTATTCCCAGCCTCTGTTCATCGCCCCCAAGATAATCTTGGGGTTGTTTGGATAGCGATCGCGCCGATCTGAAGGACATGCAGCGGCGCACTCCCCGGCGCCGGGCGGACAAGGATCAGCTAATGGTAAAGCTTTTGAAATCATCGCTGCTCGCGCAGCTCGGCTCCGGCTTTGTGCTGGGTTTGGTCGGCATCATTGCGTTCCAGCCAGCAGAGGCGACGCGCACGCTCGCCAGCCAAGTCGCTGCAATGGCACCGTTGATCGGTTGATTTGGTGGATCGCACCTGTAACCAGCCCGGCGCGGTGCCCGTATTCCCACCGGTACAACCAAGAGGAATATCATGACTCGATTGATCGTTGCCACTGCCGGCCTTGCCGGTCTCGCCCTGGTCGCCTTTACCGGCGGGAGCGCCAATGCCGAGCGCGCCGTCCAGATCCCAGCCGCATTAAATGATGTGCCGCGCACCCCAGGCTTACAGACGGCGGTGTTCGCCGGCGGTTGTTTTTGGGGCATGGAAGCGGTGTTCGAAGGCGTCAAGGGCGTCCAATCAGTGACGTCGGGCTATGCCGGCGGCACCGCCGAAACCGCCCAATATGATATTGTCAGCACCGAGACGACGGGCCATGCCGAGGCAGTCCGGATCGTTTATGATCCTGCCAAGATCAGCTATGCAACCTTGCTGCGCGTCTATTTTTCGGTCGCGCACAACCCGACCGAGCTGAACCGCCAGGGGCCCGATAGCGGCCCAAGCTACCGGTCAGCGATCTTCCCGCAAAATGCAGCGCAGAAGCAGGTTGCAGCGGCCTATATCGCGCAGCTACAAAAGGCGCATGTCTTTGACCAGCCGATCGTGACGCGGGTTGAAACCGGCAAATTCTTCCCGGCCGAATCCTATCACCAGGACTTTTTCCGGCTGAATCCCTATCACCCTTATATCGTGCGCTTCGACAAGCCGAAGGTCGCTGCGTTCAAGACCGCTTTTGCGGCGATTGCCCGCTAACCGATCGTCACGCCGCCAGGGCGAAGCGCAGCAACCGGTCTTCCACCGGCACAAGCGCTTCGGCCTGGCCGCCGATCGCGCGGCGGATTTCCGGGTGTCCGGCATCAAGCCCACCGGTCAGTGCACCGAATGCGGGTAAGATGATCTTGGCCGGGCTCGCCACGAAGCAGCGCCGCGAGACATGACGACCGCGCAGCTTAACCCTGAATTTGGGATGGAAATGCCCGGAAAGCTCCGGACGTGGATCGGCGGGATCAGCCTCATGCCGCAGCACCAAGCCGTCGATCACTGCTTCATCGGCAATGATACCGCCGCAGCGATCGGATAAGCCGGCATCATGATTGCCGGTGATCCAGGTCCAGCGGGTCCGCGCGATCAACGTTTGCAGCATCGCCTGTGCGCGTTCGGGCAACCGATCGCTACCGCGCGAATCATGAAAGCTATCACCCAGGCACCAGATTTCGGCGGGCTGCACCGCATCAACGATGGTCGTGAGATCGGCCAATGTGGCGATACTATCATAGGGCGGCAGCATCTGCCCGCCCGCGGCAAACCAGCTCGCCTTTTCGAAATGCAGATCGGCAATCAGCAGGGCGCGGCGCACCGGCCAGTACAGCGCGCCCTGTGGCAGCGCGACCAGCTGATGATGAGCGAACGAAAAGGGAACCATGCCGCTGCTATGCCGCTATCCCGCCCGCCCGGCAATGTCCCTTGTTCGCGGGTGCAACAAACTAGTTGCGCCGAATCCCCACAGGCGTAAAGCGCGCCGTCCTGTCCTGAGCACC
>JAIERC010000367.1 GCA_019747165.1 Sphingomonas sp.
CCGGCACCGTCATCGCAATCAAGTTGCAGCCAGAGGCAAAGGCGAATTGCTCTACGGTCGCGCCATCAGCGGCGCTCCGCGTATAGGCGGCCTTGCGCTGAATGTTGATATTGTTGACCAGCGCGCGCAGCGCTGGCGATTCTTCACCAACAATGCCCAGATAGCCATCGGTTTTTTCGCCGACCTGCCCGGCTGAGCGTGCGGCCTGATAGGCAGGATCACGCTGGGCCAGCGCCGCCGTTGTTACCAGCCCGGTAGCGAGAAGGGCACCAGCGGCAATCGCCATAACCCGCGTGTTGCGTGAAAACTTAATCATCAGAATATCCCTGCGTTGCTCTCAATCAGCGCCTTTGCCTTGCCGTCGAGCCGGTAGATAACTTCCTGGGTGATCTTGATATTCAGATTGATGACAATTGGCTTGTCAGGCGCGGTGACACTCACGCAGCCGCCTGCAAATCCGGTGGCGCTCAACAGCGCAATCATCATCATCGTCCTCATATCACCCTTGGTCGGTCTCCCGGCACCGTTCGTCAATGCGATTTGTGTCATGGCAGGGTCTCGCTTGCAGGGGGCTGAACGGGGTTGTCAGCTTTTGTTGGGTTTGGCGTTGTGGATCGCGGCGCAGCGGGGTCGGGTGGCGACGGCGCAGCAGACTGGCGCTGCAGACTTTCATTCTGTTCGCGGATCAGCTCCGGCAGGTGGCGCTCGATCAGGCGTTGGGGATCGTAAAAGGACTGGGCCGAATCGATCAACTGGCGGAATGGGGCCTGGATTCGAATATTGAAGACCAGCGGCAGTTTTTGCAGTCGCCGAATCAGGAAGTTGCTCTTGGTGCCCGCGCCTTGGCTGATACCGGCGAAGCTCACCTCCGTGATCATCTCGCCAGCCAATGGCCCGTTCATTTCGATCGCCAGCGATTTATACCGCAACGATTTCAACGCCTGAAACGCCCTATTGCCCCAGAAGCCCACATCGCGCTGCGAGATTTCACCAACATAGGCGATGGTGCCCCCCGTTTGGCGCACCGTCAGATGGCCACCCTCAATCCGCCCGCCCTGCTGATCGAAGATCATCGGCAATACGCCATCAAAAGTGCCGGTCGCGTCGAGATTCTTGAAATCAAATTGCTGCAGGAACTGCGCCGCATCGACGCCCTCGACGCGGAATGTCAGCCGCCGACCATGGGTTTCGCTGAAATCCAATATGCTGGGCTCCAGCACAAGCGAACCGCCGGCAAAGGGCCAGCGCCCGCCCGCTACCGCCACCCGCGATCCCGACAGCAACTGATAGCGCACCAGCCCGTCGAGCACCGGCACGCCCGGGTTCACATTGGCGATCGTCGCGGACTGGCCCGGCGCGGTTTCCAGGTTGAGCAAATCGCTAAACCGTATCTCCGCCGACAGACCGGTAACCGGGCCAAAGGCTGCAGCCAGATCAGTATTGGTCGTTCGAAATACCCCGGTGCTGGTCACCCCGTCGCGCGTCCAGTTGATATGGCCGTCGCCTGAAACAAGCCCCCGAACATCAGCGATCACGCCATAGGTAAAGCGCGTCAGCTGGGCGGGTTGGAAGGCCTCGCCAAAACGGATGCCGTTCACGCTGAGATCGGCATGGCCTTCACCGCTATCAAGATCATGCGTCAGCGCAACATCGCTGACCCCAATGCCGGTTTCTGGATTGACCAGCATGCCGCTGGCCGTGATCTGATTGTCTTCCAGCGTGAATGCCATGGCGGTGGCGGCCAGCGGATAGAAGCGCGGATTGGCATCGGCATCGGCCAAAATGAGATTGCCCGCGAGCACCAGTTTGCCGCTATCGAACCGCCAATCGCCCGCACTGCCCGACATTAGCAAAGGCACATGCGCGATCTGCCCTGCCCCGCCAGCAAAGCCACCGCTCGCCCCCTTGTCCGCCAATTTCCCGCTGACTGAGGCAATATCCAGCTTTGAGCTGCCATCCGAATCGCCCAATCGAGCGGCGAATTGCGCAATCGCGAAATCGCGATTGGCGACGCCGAAGCGCGCATCGGCTGCCGTCAGACTAATCGGCTTGTCGCCCAACTGGCCGGCGACACGCAGCCCGGCAATATGACCGCCGCCGCTCAAGCGATTACCGTCGATCCGCAACAGCGAATCGTCGCTCGCGCATAAGGTGAAGCGGCTGGCCGCCAGCACCAGGCCGCTGACCGCGAGACGATCGAACCCGACCGGCGCGCAGCCTGGGTTGATCCGCCAGCCGGCCTTGCCATCCCAATAGGCCGCGATACCGATCCGGCCGCCATCGATCCGCCCCGAACCGATCGGGCCCGACACGCGGGCCTGAGTGGTGATCCGCGTGGCACCGCCCGGCGCGGCGCTGAAATCAAGCGTTCGAAACGCCAGCCGTGCCTTGCCAGCGACATAGGGGCGCACCAGCGCGCTGCCGGTGATCGGCGTACCCGCTGCCGCCTGGTTCAGCTGGACTGTCGCTTCTGGCAATCCCCCACCGACGATGGACAGCAGCCCGTTCACCCGCAGTCCGCGCGAATCGATCTGCACGCCGTCGCCATCATTCAGGCTGAACCGCCCACCGCTCACCGATTCGGCACGCGCGCGGGCAATTGTGACCCACAAACCGCCCTTCGCCTGCGTGGCCACATCAATATCGCCCAACAAGCTAAACCCTTGCGACGCAGCGACCGCCGCGCGGCTAAACTTTACCATCAGCGGCCCGATTGGCGTGCCGGTCCCCGTGGAGCCGAGATAGGCCAGACGCTTGCGCCAGGCTGGGGTAAGCGCCGCGCCCTTGGCGGAGGCTTGACCCTGTATCGCCGCCCCGTCGCTCCCCAGCGTATATCGGCCGACCAACGCCAGCGAATCGCCCGCCAAAGGATCGGTGCGAAACGCTCCGGCGCGCAGATCAAGCGCGCCCGTCGTGCGCCGCGCCGATCCACTGAAATCAATGGTGCCGGCCAATTGCTTAAGCTGTGCTGTCGGATGGCCCAGCCGATCAACCGCGATGCGCGCCTTCCCCTGCCAGCGATCGAGCGGCGATTCGAGCGTGGCATCTAGCAACGCCTCTGCCCCCGATACCCGCGTCTTGCCGCACACCAACAATCGAGCGCGCAGCGGGCCCGCTAGATGAGGTTGCCGTGCCGCCACCCGGACCGCCCAATTGGCAGCGAGCCGGTCAATCGTGCAGTCGGCAATATCGAGATGGTCGGCAATCACCGCCATCCGACCCGCAAAGCCGTTGTCCAATCGACCCCGCCCGATCAGCTTGATCCCGATCACGCCTTCAGGCGCTTCAATCCGCATGCGTCCATCGGCGATATCGAGATTGATGGCAGGCAATGTGAACGGCGCACCCGTGGAGGGCGGCAATAATCGGTCAATCGCGCCCAGCGAGAGTTTCCCTTGGGTCTGCGCCCCACGCACCCGAACTGATCCGGCGCGCAAGCCGGTCACATGCGGGCCGCTTAATCCAATGCTGGTATCCACTTCGATCCAGTCAGCCACCAGATCAGGTCTCTTCGGATCGCCAATCACCACATTGGTCAACCGCTGACGATCAAAACCCAGATCACCAATGGTGTAGCGCGCGGTAACGCCGCGATCAGCCATGGCCTGGGTAATATAGCGATCGGCGATCGGCTTGCGCTGGCTCCAGATGATCAGCAGGCCACCCAGCACGACCACCGCCACGCTCATTGCGCGGCGTGACGTGGTGTTCAGCCAACGCTGCCGACGCAGGATCGGCGTGGGGGCGGCTTCTGGCGCACTATCGCTGTCAGCCGTCACGGCAATCATCACTCCTCACGCGCCCCAACCGGCAGCAAACAAGCATAAGCCCCGAAACCATCAGCGCAATTGCTTGGCCGACGAAGAATGCGTAACCCTTAGAGCAGCATGACCGTTCCCCACTCCGATATGTCGCTGCCTGCAACGCCCGAACGCGACCATAGCGGGCATCGCGCACGTTTGCGCCAGCGATTACTGACCCATGGAGATGAAGCATTGCTCGATCATGAACTGATCGAATATTTGCTCGCGCTCGCCATTCCCCGGCGCGATACCAAGCCGCTCGCCAAGGCACTGCTTGCAGAATTTGGCGGCATTGGCGGGTTGTTCGCTGCCGATCCGGATTCGCTGATGCGCGTGCAGGGCATGGGGGAAACCGCGGTTGCCGCGATCAAAATCGGTCAGGCGGCGGCGCTACGCCTGCTCCGCGCCAAGGTTGCCCAACGGCCGGTGCTCGGCAATTGGCAAGCGCTGATCGATTATCTCCACGCCGATATGGCCCATCATGTTAACGAACGCGTCCGCGTGTTGCACCTGAACACCCGCAACGTGTTGATCCGCGATGAATTGATTAGCGAAGGGTCGATCGATGAAGCCGCCGTGCATGTCCGTGAAGTGGTGCGGCGGGCGATCGATCTGGGATCGGCGGCGATCATCCTGGTCCATAATCACCCAAGCGGCGATCCAGCCCCAAGCCGCGCCGACATCGATCTGACTCGGCAGATCGCCGAGGCCGGCAAAAGACTGGGCATAACGTTGCATGATCATATCATCATCGGGGCGAACGGGCATGTCAGCTTGCGCGCACTGGGGCTGATCTAGCGGCCGATCCAAGCGCGGGTTTGGCGGCGCGCCACGTCCCTGCTAGGTGGCGGCTCATCGCGAGTCAGCGCGCCAGCAGCGATGACTCATTGCCCGACCCGAGGAACCCCAATGATCCCGCGCTATTCCCGCCCCGACATGGTTGCCCTGTGGATGCCAGAGGCGCGCTTCCGGATTTGGTTCGAGATTGAGGCGCATGCCACTGACGCGCTCGCCGATCTCGGCGTGGTTCCTAAGGAAGCAGCGGCGGCCTTATGGGCGTGGTGGGCGACCAACCCGATCATCGATGTGCCCGCCATCGACGCGATCGAAGCGGTCACCAAGCATGACGTCATCGCCTTTCTGACCTGGGTCGCCGAACAAGTCGGCGACGAAGCCCGCTTCATGCATCAGGGCATGACGTCTTCGGACGTGCTCGACACCTGCCTTTCAGTGCAGCTAGCGCGCGCTGCCGATCTGCTGATCGCCGATATCGATGCGCTGCTGGCGGTGCTCAAGCGCCGTGCGATTGAACACAAGCTAACCCCAACGATCGGGCGCAGCCACGGCATCCACGCCGAACCCGTCACTTTTGGGCTGAAGCTCGCGCAAGCCTATGCCGAGTTTGATCGCAACCGCGCGCGGCTGGTTGCCGCGCGTGCTGACATCGCGACGTGCGCGGTTTCCGGTGCCGTCGGCACCTTTGCCAATATCGACCCAGCCGTGGAAGCGCATGTCGCCACCAAACTGGGCCTGAGTATCGAGCCCGTTTCCACCCAGGTTATCCCGCGCGACCGGCACGCCATGTTCTTTGCAACACTGGGCGTAATCGCCAGCTCAGTCGAGCGGCTCGCTACCGAAATTCGCCATCTGCAACGCACTGAGGTGCTGGAGGCGGAGGAATATTTCTCGCCCGGGCAAAAGGGCTCCTCGGCGATGCCGCACAAGCGCAACCCGGTGCTGACCGAGAACCTGACTGGCCTCGCCCGCATGGTGCGCGGCTATGTCACGCCGGCGCTGGAGAATGTCGCGCTGTGGCATGAACGCGATATCAGCCATTCCTCGGTCGAGCGCTATATTGGCCCCGATGCCACGATCACGCTCGATTTCGCGCTCGCCCGGCTGACAGGCGTGATGGACAAGTTGCTCGTCTATCCAGCACGGATGGAGAAGAACATGAACAAGATGGGCGGGCTGGTCCATTCGCAGCGCGTACTGCTCGCCCTGACTCAAGCGGGCGTCAGTCGGGAAGATTCCTACCGAATCGTGCAGCGCAATGCGATGAGGGTGTGGGAAAGCGACGGGGCCTTATCGCTGCTCGATTTGCTCAAGGCCGACCCCGAAGTCACGGCGGCGCTGCCCGCAGCCGAGATCGAGGATAAATTCGATCTCGGCTATCATTTGAAACATGTCGACACGATCTTCGACCGGGTATTTGCTCGATCGTAATCAACGGGACAGACAAGCTCAAACGATCGACTCCAGCGACCGCGTTGCTACCAATGCGCCGTATCAAGCCGACGTGCGCCGTGTGCAATCACGATTGCTTGTAATAAAATTGCGCGCATGCGTAACAATTATTAAATCGGCCTGTGCCGAACCTATCCGGCGCAGGAGACCAAACCATGCGTAATCTTGAAGCCGTGGCCACCAGCGTGCTGGCTATAGCCGCCCAGGCGCTGGTGGTCGGGGTGGTCCTCACCCTCTAACCCATCGGCCCACCGCCCCGCTCACCCGGGGCGGTCAGGCAGGGAGCAAAATCCGCCGCGCAATCACCTTATTCAATCGGCGGGCTGCCGTCGAAATGGGCCAGGATCGTGGCACGGGTTTGCCAAAAAAACGGTAAGTTCCACCGGCTTGGAATTTCAATGCCAACGATGGGATCAATCGTAGAATCGATCCGGCGCAGCGACAATAACTGCTTTGAATCGATGCAGTAAAACGGACTGACAGGTGGCATCATCTCATCCGGCTCGTTCGATTCAAGCACGATGGCTAACCGATTGCTGGTCAACCGCACCATCGACCCCACGGGAAAAATCCCGATCATCGCCGAAAAGGGCGCAACAATCTCTGGATCATACTGTCCGGGATTATTGGCGAGATATTCAAGCGATTCAGCCGGCGACCAAGCCGGTTTATAAACCCGCGCCGATGTCGTCGCATCATAGGTATCGCAAATCGCCGCCATGCGGGCATAGAGGGAAATGCTATCGCCGCGCTGCTGATCAGGATAGCCTGAGCCGTCCATCCGCTCATGATGATGCAGGCACGCATCCAGCACAATCGACGACAGCCGCTGGTTCTTGTGGAGCGCATCATCCCCTGACATCAGCGATTCAAAGCCCATACGAGCATGATCGCGAACGATGATCTGTTCCTCGGCGGTCAACGGGCCGGGCTTGTCGAGCAACATGGTTGGGACCCGCGCTTTCCCAATATCATGCAGCAGCCCAGCAAGGCCGATCTCATGATGCAACGCCGGATCCAGGTTCATCTGACGGGCAAGCCCAATCATCAGCCCGCATACTGCGACTGAATGAAGATAGGTGTATTCATGCCGATCCTTCAGCCGCGTCACCCCCATTAGCGCGCCAGGATGGCGGGAGATCGATGCGTTAATCCCTGTCACCAGCGGCCAAAGCTGGTCGACACTCAACGCCCGTCCGAACCGAAGGTCTTCAAAAGCTTTGCCGACTCGTTCCTTGGCAAGCGAAACGATTTGCTGCGCGCGGCGCTTTTCCTGAAGGAAAGATGCCTTGCGGGCACCAAAATGCAAAGCGGCAGGCCCGATCGTCGCCCGTACCGGCGCGGGCTTGGCGGCTGGCGTGGCGGGTGACGCGCTGCCGGGCGTTCGCCAATCCTCCTGCAACAAACCGGCGGCTCGTTTGCCAAATCGTCCATCTGCTTGCATTCCCCGCTCCCGCGCTCATCGTCCCGATAGCCCGGTGTGGCGCGAGGAGGTTAGCGAGGCATCACCCGGCTTGGTAAACGCCAAGTCGAGGTGACGGGAACCAAGGAAGCCCGTGATCGAGATCACCCATTTTGGGCACGTGGAGGGCGGCAAAACGATTTCACCGTCCGCTGACGACCCAGCAACCGACGGAGAAACGGCTGATTTACGAATCAAGCGTGGTAGGTCAGCCGCCCAAAGCGCTCTTCATCTTGGTGAAGAAACCGCTGGCTTGCGGGCTTTCCTGGCCCGTTTCGGTGGCGCGGAATTCCTCCAGCAGCTCGCGCTGGCGCGCCGACAGCTTGGTCGGCGTTTCTACTTCGATGCGGATCACCAGGTCACCCCGCCCGCGCCCTTGCAACACCGGCATCCCCGCCCCGCGCTGCCGCAATTCCCGGCCGCTTTGCATGCCCGGCGCAATACGGATGACGTGCCGCTCACCATCCGGGCCAGCGAGAGCGATCTCCCCGCCCAATGCTGCGGTAGTAAAGCTGATCGGCGCGCGCGCGAACAGTGTCGTGCCCTCCCGCTCGAAGATCGGATGTCGGGCGACATGCAGGAAAATGTAGAGATCGCCCGAAGGTGCCCCGCGGGCTCCCGCTTCGCCCTCACCCGTTAGCCGGACGCGCGTGCCCTCGTCCACGCCGGGCGGGATGTTGACGGTCAGCGTTTTGGTTTTGTCGACCCGCCCTTCGCCGCGACACGATGGACAGGGATCCGCGATCACCTGGCCCGCGCCATGACAGGATGGGCAGGTCCGTTCGACCACGAAAAAGCCCTGCTGTGCGCGGACCTTGCCGTGGCCAGCACAGGTGTTGCAGTGCTTGGCGCTGGTGCCTGGGCGCGCGCCCGTGCCCGAGCAACTGTCGCAGAGCCCGGACACATCGACGGTGATTTCGCTCGATTTGCCCTGGAACGCCTCTTCCAGCGTAATCTCCATATCATAGCGCAAATCAGCGCCGCGGCGCGCGCTCGACCGCCCGCCGCCGCGACCACCGCCCATGAATTCGCCGAAAATATTCTCGAAGATATCGCTAAACGCCCCGAAATCATCGCCGCCGCCACCGCCACCGTGCCCGGCACCCTGCCGGAAAGCAGCATGGCCGAACCGGTCATAGGCGGCGCGCTTCTGGGGATCCTTCAGCACGTCATAGGCTTCGGAGATCGCCTTGAATCGGGTCTCGGAATCCTTGCACCCGGCATTCCTGTCCGGATGATATTTCATGGCCAGCTTGCGATAAGACGATTTGATCGTCGCATCGTCAGCGCCGCGCTCGCATTCGAGCAATTCGTAGAAGTCAATTTCGGTGGTCATTGCCGCCCCGCAAAGTCCTCATCCCCCGTTACGGCATCCGCTGTAACGGGGGCGTGGATGCATCATCTCAAGCCTTGCTGTCGTCGACTTCCGAAAATTCAGCATCGACCACATCTTCGGCTGCTGCGTCAGCCTTCGGCTCGGCGCTCGGCGAGGCATCTTCGGCAGCCTGCTTCTCATAGATCGCCTGACCGAGCTTCATCGCGACCTGAGCCAAGGCATTGGCCTTTTCCTTCATCGCTTCGGGCTCGCCGCTTTCGACCGCCTTCTTAGTGTCCGCGATCGCCGCCTCAATCTCGGCCTTCAGGCTGGCGTCAACCTTGTCGCCATTCTCGGCGATCTGGCGTTCGGTCGTGTGGATCAGCGACTCAGCGTTATTCTTAGCCTCTGCCGCCTCACGCCGCTTTTTGTCTTCCTCGGCAAATTGCTCGGCATCGCGGACCATCTGTTCAATGTCGCGATCTGACAAACCACCTGATGCCTGGATGCGGATCTGCTGCTCCTTACCGGTGCCCTTGTCGCGAGCGCTGACGTTGACGATGCCGTTGGCGTCGATGTCAAACGTCACTTCAATCTGCGGTACGCCGCGTGGTGCAGGCGGAATGCCAACCAGATCGAACTGGCCGAGCATCTTGTTGTCCGCCGCCATTTCGCGCTCGCCCTGGAACACGCGGATCGTCACCGCCTGTTGGTTGTCATCGGCGGTCGAATAGGTCTGCGACTTCTTGGTCGGGATCGTCGTGTTGCGATCGATCATGCGCGTGAACA
>JAIERC010000232.1 GCA_019747165.1 Sphingomonas sp.
AGGTCACCATTCAGCCGCTCCGGCGCTTTGGTTTTGATGGGGCGATCCTGTTTTCGGATATCTTGATGGTTCCCTCGGCGATGGGACAGCATCTCAGTTTCGGGGCCGGCGAAGGGCCCGCGCTCGCACCACCGTTGATCGACACTGCCCTTGCCGCGCTGCAGGCTGCCCCTGAGCGCCTGGATCCCGTTTATGCGACCGTGCGCAAGGTTGCGGCGATGCTTGATCCCCAGACGACGTTTCTCGGCTTTGCGGGCAGTCCTTGGACGGTTGCGACCTATATGGTCGCTGGTCATGGCAGCAAGGATCAAGCCGAGACCCGGCGCTTTGCCTATCGCGATCCCAAGGCTTTTGGTGAGATCATCGATGCCATTGCCGCGCTGACGGTTGAGTATGTCGGCCGACAGATTGAGGCAGGCGTCGAAGCGATCCAGCTTTTTGACAGCTGGTCCGGCAGTTTGTCGCCCGCACAGTTTGAACGCTGGGTGATTGCCCCGAATGCAGCGATTACAGCCGCCCTGCATGCCCGTTATCCCGATACGCCCGTGATCGGCTTCCCTAAGGGCGCAGGCGCGAAACTCGCGGCCTATGCGCGTGAGACGGGCGTGGATGCGCTTGGCCTTGATGAGACGCTTGATCCGGTATGGGCCAATGACACTATTCCCGCTGGCATGCCGGTACAGGGGAATCTTGATCCGCTTGCGTTAATTACTGGCGGTGAAACGCTGGAGATCGCGATTGATCGAGTGCTTGCGGCCTTTCCTGATCGGCCCCATGTTTTCAACCTTGGCCACGGCATTTTGCAGGATACGCCAATCGCCCATGTTGATCAGTTGTTGGCGCAGGTAAGGGGAGCCAAGGCATGACGGGCTGGCTTGGTAATGCCTATCTGTGGGTTAAGGCAGCCCATCTTGTTTTTGTGATTTTCTGGATGGCGGGGCTGTTTATGCTGCCCCGTTTTCTGGTCTATCATCAGGAAGCGGCACCTGGTTCTGCTGAGGCAGCAATTTGGGTTGAGCGCGAACAGAAATTGCGTTCAATCATTTTAACACCGTCGATGATAATCGTCTGGGTGCTTGGCTTGGCATTGGCAGCACAGCTTGGCCTGTTTAGCGGCGCGACCGGGCTTGGTTGGTTGCATACCAAACTGTTGCTGGTGCTCGGCTTGACCGGGTACCACGGCTATATCACCGGCTATTCGAAGAAACTTGCGACTGGAAAACAAGCGCTTACCGGCCGACAGTTGCGATTGTTGAACGAAGTGCCCGGCGTGGCAGCGGCGATCATCGTGGTGTTGGCCATCGTTCAGCCTTTTTGAAGCTGACTTGACTTGAGCGGCGGTGGCGCTTACCCCGCCACCAGTCACCACGCGCGGTTTCGTGCCGTGCGTCGGCCCTTTCCTTCCAGCATCGTCGCGTTTTCGTTTCGCAGACTGACGCTTCTCCCCAAACCGTTACGACCGGAACGCTCGCCATGCATCTTGCAGACCTGAAGAAAAAGAAACCAGCCGAGCTGGTCGAGATGGCCGAATCGCTCGGCATCGAAAGTGCATCAACGCTGCGCAAGCAGGATTTGATGTTCGCTATTCTGAAAATTCAGGCGGAAAATGGCGAACAAATCATGGGGTTGGGGACGATTGAAGTCCTGCCCGATGGTTTTGGCTTTTTGCGGAGCCCGGAGGCCAATTACTTGGCCGGACCGGATGATATCTATATTTCACCGAACCAGGTGCGCAAGTTCGGTCTGCGCACCGGTGATACGGTCGAGGGTGAAATTCGTGGCCCCAAGGATGGCGAACGGTATTTTGCGCTGGTTCGGCTGACCTCAGTTAATTTTGATGATCCCGATGCGGTTCGTCACCGGGTTAATTTCGATAATCTCACCCCGCTTTATCCTGACGAGAAGCTGACGCTTGATCCCCAAGATCCAACGATCAAGGACAAGTCGGCGCGGGTTATCGATATTATCAGCCCGCAGGGTAAGGGGCAGCGCGCGTTGATTGTTGCGCCTCCTCGGGTCGGTAAAACGGTCTTGTTGCAAAACATCGCTAAGGCGATCACGGATAATCACCCAGAAGTGTTCCTGATCGTGCTGCTGATTGACGAGCGGCCCGAAGAAGTGACCGACATGCAGCGCAGCGTGAAGGGCGAAGTGATTTCGTCGACCTTTGATGAGCCAGCCTCACGCCATGTCCAAGTCGCTGAAATGGTTATTGAAAAGGCCAAGCGGTTGGTGGAGCACAAAAAGGATGTCGTCATCCTGCTCGATTCCATCACGCGCCTGGGCCGTGCTTACAACACCGTGGTGCCGTCATCGGGCAAGGTGCTGACCGGCGGTGTTGATGCCAATGCGTTGCAGCGGCCGAAGCGCTTTTTCGGTGCCGCGCGCAATATTGAAGAAGGCGGATCGCTGTCGATCATCGCCACCGCGCTGATCGATACCGGCAGCCGGATGGACGAAGTTATCTTCGAAGAGTTTAAGGGCACCGGCAATTCGGAAATCGTGCTGGATCGCAAGGTGGCTGACAAGCGGATCTTCCCGGCGCTTGATGTCGGTAAATCGGGCACGCGTAAGGAAGAGCTGTTGGTCGATAAGGGCAAATTGTCCAAGATGTGGGTGTGGCGATGTTGGCGCTGCTTGCTGTTGAACCGATGTCGTTGCAGTATCTGTGGACGCACATCCTTGCTGATTTCGCCAATTTCGGGTCTGCGTCCGCGCTCGCTGCCTTTGGTACCGTCGTTCTGCTTGACGTTGCCTTGGCAGGCGACAATGCCATCATCGTCGGCGCCTTAGCTGCGGGACTGCCGGCGGCGCAGCGTAAACAGGTTATCGCCATCGGTATTTTCGCGGCACTGGTGCTGCGCATTATCTTCGCGGTCGCGGTGCTCTATGGGCTTGAGAGCTTCAAGCATTATGGCCTGGTGTTCGGCGGTGGCCTGTTGCTGCTGTGGGTTGCCTGGAAAATGTATCGCGAGCTGCGGCCACATCATAAGCATGATGCGCAGGATGAACTGGGCGGAATCCGCCCACCGAAGAGCTTTCTTGCCGCTGCCTGGGCGGTAGCTGCCGCCGATGTGTCGATGAGCCTTGATAATGTGTTGGCGGTTGCGGGGGCCGCGCGCGCGCATCCTGGCATCATGGTGGTTGGGCTCATCTTGTCCGTCGCGCTGATGGGGATCGCCGCCAACATCATTGCCAAATATATTGAGCGCTATCGGTGGATCGCCTGGGTTGGCCTGCTGGTCATCATCTATGTCGCTGGCCGGATGATTTATGAAGGCTGGTTCGATGTCGAACCGATGATGCGGGCGGTTCTTTAAAGCAGCCGATCGGTCGGCCGGCGGCGATGGCGTTGCTCATGCGCCAACAGCCATTGTTTGGTGACCGATCCACCGCCACCTGAATAAGCCCCTATGCCACCACCGGCATTGACGACGCGGTGGCACGGCACAATGATGGGCACGGGATTGCGCGCGCAGGCCTGGCCGATCGCACGCGGGCCGGAGCCAATTTTTTGTGCAAGCGCGCCATAGCTCATGACGTCGCCAAAGCCGATCATCATAATCCCTTGCCGCAGCGCTGTGCCGCGGGTGCTGGCCAGCGGCACCAGGGCCAGGTCGAAATTGTCGCGCTCGCCGGCGAACCATTGTTCGATCTGGATCGCAGCGCGCCGCAACGCGTCAGAGGTTCCACGTGAAACGGTCGAACCGGTCTCAATGGTGACTGAGGCGATCGCTTCGCCAAGCGCCGATAGCTGAACTGTGCCGATCGGCGTTGCGATACAGGCGTGATCAAGCGCATACATGTCACGCGTTATGCCGAGCAGCACAGCGTTGCTCAAGCAAAGTTGGACAGGCCATGAAGATCAATGTCGAAGTAGAATGCACGCCAGAAGAAGCCCGCCGCTTGATGGGGCTGCCCGATTTTTCGCCGGTGCATGAGAAATACATCACCGCGCTGACCGATTCGATGGACGGCCATATCAAGCCGGAAATGCTCGAATCGATGATGCGGAGCTGGGCGCCGATGGGTGAGGCGGGGATGAATTTCTGGCGCCAATTGTTCGATGGGTCGGCCAAGCCCAAGGGCTGAGGCGATGACGGCCGATATGTCGACAATCTTTGCTGTTGCCAGCGGTGCACCGCCGGCGGCGATAGCGATCATGCGGATCAGCGGCCCCATGGCATTGGCAGCGGGATCGTTGATGGCCGGCTCGTTGCCGCCGCCACGGCAGGCAGTGCTCCGCAGCTTGCGCCATCCGCTGACTGGGCTGTTGCTCGATCGCGCGATCGTTATTGTCTTTCCTGGCCCGGCGAGCGCTACCGGCGAGGATATGGTTGAGTTCCACCTCCATGGCGGTCGCGCCGTGATAGCAGCGGTTGCCGATGCACTGCAGGGGATGGAGGGGCTGCGGCCCGCGGTCGCTGGAGAATTTACGCGGCGCGCCTTGATCGCGGGGCGCATCGATTTGGCGGGCGCCGAAGGACTGGGCGATTTGCTGACGGCCGAAACCGAGGGCCAGCGACGGGTGGCGATGGCAGCTGTTGAGGGGGTGGTGAGCCGCGCTGTTACCGGCTGGTCATCGCGACTGGTGATGATCTCCGCACAGGTCGAATCGATATTGGATTTCTCCGATGAGGATGATGTCGATGAGACACCGATCGATGCGATCCGCGAATTGGTGAGTGCGTTGGCCGGGGATCTGGCAGCGATTCTTGCTGTCCCGCCCGTTGAACGGCTGCGCGACGGGGTCCGGCTGGTGCTGGCGGGGCCGCCCAATAGTGGCAAGTCAACGCTGCTGAATGTGCTGGTTGGTCGTGAGGCAGCAATAGTGTCCCCGATTGCCGGTACGACGCGCGACCGGATAGAGGCTTCCATCATCCGGGACGGGATTGCCTATGTGGTGACTGACACGGCCGGGCTTGCAGCCGAGACCGACGACCCGATTGAGGCGATTGGGATTGATCGTGCCCATCAAGCAATAGCGTCAGCGGATATTCTGGTTTGGCTCGGCGATGATCCGCCTGCGATCGACGGTACCTGCCCAACACTATGGCTATGGCCACGCGCTGATGACCGTCCCCCGTCGCCACCTGGCCGTCTTGCGATATCTGCGCATCGTGGAGAGGGGATAGCTGCTTTGTGGGCGGCTATTGCCGAGGCAGCTGTGACGCTGTTGCCGCGCGAAGATCAGATCGCGCTAAATCAGCGACAGCGATCCTTGTGTATCGATTGCCATGAGGCGCTTGCCCAGGCGGCACGGTCAGATGATTTGCTGATCATCGCAGAACAGCTTCGCCGGGCGCGATTGGCGCTCGACCAGATTACCGGCGCTACCCATGTCGAAGCCATGCTTGATGCGCTGTTTGGGCGATTCTGCATCGGCAAGTGATGTTTCACGTGGAACGCTTTTGACTCGCGCGGCTGTACCACCTAGCGGACATAGTCTATGGATTATGATGTCATCGTGGTGGGTGGGGGCCATGCTGGCACCGAAGCAGCGGCTGCCGCTGCGCGAAGAGGCGCCCGTACCGCATTAGTCAGCTTTGATCCCACCCGGATTGGCGCGATGTCCTGCAATCCAGCGATTGGTGGGCTCGGCAAAGGCCATTTGGTGCGCGAAGTTGATGCTTTTGACGGGCTGATCGCGCGGGCGACCGATGCGGCCGGCATCCATTACCGCATGCTGAATCGCAGCAAGGGGACAGCGGTTCAGGGGCCGCGTGTTCAAGCCGATCGTCGCCTCTACGCGCAGGCGATCCAGCAGATGCTGGCAGACCAGGATGACCTTGAAATCGTCGCTGGAGAGGCCGCTGCCTTGCTCGTGACGGAGGGTCGGCTGCGCGGCGTTGTGCTGGCGGATGGACGCGAGCTAACCGCGCGGGCGGTTGTGCTCGCAACGGGTACATTCTTGGGCGGTCGTCTGTTTTGCGGGGAAAGCCGGGATGAAGGCGGGCGTTGGGGGGAGCGCGCTGCGACGACCCTCGGCGAACAGCTTCGCGCGCTTGACCTGCCAATGGCCCGGCTGAAAACGGGAACACCGCCGCGCCTGGATGGGCGGACGATCAACTGGGCGGCGCTTGATGAGCAGCCGTCAGATGCTGAAGGCTGGACGATGTCGCCGATGAGCGGCGGGCGCCGATTGCCACAGCTATTCTGCGCTATTACCCGCACCAATGCCACGACCCACGACATTGTCCGTGGGGCACTTGACCGCTCTCCCTTGTTTAGCGGGGCGATCGGGGCGGCGGGTCCGCGTTATTGCCCGTCAATCGAGGACAAGATCCACCGGTTTGGCGATCGCGACGGTCACCAGATCTTCTTGGAACCGGAAGGGGTTGATGACCTTCTCGTCTATCCCAATGGCATTTCCACCTCTTTGCCCGCTGACGTGCAACGCAGGATGATTCAGTCCATCGCCGGGCTTGAGCGTGCCGTGATCGCGACCCCCGGTTATGCCGTCGAATATGACCATATCGATCCGCGTGCGCTTGACCCGTCGCTCGAACTCCGGGCGCTGCCGGGGTTGTTCTGCTGCGGCCAAATCAATGGCACGACCGGATATGAAGAAGCGGCGGGGCAGGGACTGCTGGCCGGGCTGAATGCCGCGGGCCATGCCCTTGGGGCTTCAGCGATCATCCTCGATCGGGCGAGCAGCTATCTTGGCGTCATGATTGATGATTTGGTCCTTCATGGCATTACCGAGCCCTATCGCATGCTGACGGCGCGGGCGGAATATCGGCTGCGATTGCGAGCTGATAATGCAGAGACCCGGCTCGGGGCGATTGCGGCCGCAGCCGGCAGTCTGGGCCCGGCCCGTCGCGCACATGTCGCCGCGCGAGAGGGTGCTCGGTCTGCGATTGGGCAGGCGCTTGGCGACATCATCCCCAGCAAGACGCTAATCGCGCGCGGTGCCGCTATCGTCGATGACGGCGCGCAGCGTTCCGCTTATGATTGGTTGCGGTTTCCGGGCGTGACTATTGCGCAGGTCGCGCCTGCCGTATCAGCGTGTTTTGATCCTGCGCTGGTGGCTGAAATTGTCGAAGATGCCCGCTACGCGCCTTATCTGGAGCGCCAGGAAAGTGAAATTGCGCAGCTCCGGCGCGACGAAGCGATGCTGCTGCCACAGTCACTCGATTTTTCCTCCATTCCAGGGTTGTCGAATGAGATGATCGAGCGGCTGACGGTGGCGGCGCCCGCGTCGTTGGCGGCGGCGGGCCGGATTCGCGGGATCACGCCCGCCGCCTTGTCAGCGATATTGCTGCATGCTCGGCGGTTGGCGGCATGACAGAAGACGATGCCCGAGCGTGGATCCGGACCCATTTCGATGTTTCACGTGAAACACTACTCGCGACTTTTGCTGCCCTGATCACGACGGAGGCCGGCTTACAGAACCTGGTATCGGCATCGAGCCTTGGTGCGCTGTGGAGCCGCCATATCGTCGATTCGGCGCAGTTGATTCCGCTCGCCGCCAACCACCCAGGCGCATGGATCGATATTGGCAGTGGTGCCGGCTTTCCAGGGCTGGTCGTGGCAGCCTTGAGCGACCGGTCGGTGACGTTGATCGAGCCCCGCCGCAAGCGGGCACAGTTTCTGGAAGCGGCGGTTGATACGCTCGGCCTCAGCAATCAAGTGACCGTTGTCACGGCGCGTGCAGAGCAATTTCGCGGGACTGGTGCGGTGATTTCTGCGCGGGCGGTGGCTGCTCTCCCGGATTTACTGGCGTCTGGCGCCCATTTGTCCACAACAAAGACGCTCTGGCTGTTGCCAAAAGGCCCTCACGCGTTGGAAGAGGTAGAAGCCGCCCGCCGGACGTGGCATGGAACGTTTCACGTGGAACAGAGCATTACCGAACCAAGCTCGCTGATCATCACTGCAAAGGGTGTCGCCCGCCGATGAAGTGCATTGCGATAGCGAATCAAAAAGGTGGCGTCGGCAAGACGACCACAGCGATTAATCTGGGCACCGCGCTGGCGGCGACGGGGATGCATGTGCTGCTGATCGACCTTGATCCGCAGGGCAATTGTTCGACCGGGCTGGGAATCAACCGCGCTGATCGAGATCGCTCTTCCTATGATCTGCTGATCGGCGAAGCCGCGCTCGAAGACAGTTACATCCCCACCCGCGTGCCGAATCTTGATATCGTGCCCGCTACGGTCGACCTCTCGGGCGCGGAGATCGAGCTTGTTGAATTTGATGAACGCACCCACCGCCTCGATAAGGTATTTTCGCGCGCCGGTGATCGGTGGGATGTGGTGCTGATCGATTGCCCACCATCGCTTGGGTTGCTGACGATGAACGCGATGGTCGCCGCTGATTCGCTGCTGGTACCGCTGCAATGCGAATTTTTCGCGCTGGAGGGGTTAAGCCAGTTGCTCAACACCGTCGAACGGATCCGTACCCGCTTCAATCCCGGCCTGTCGATCCTGGGCGTGGCCCTCACCATGTATGATCGCCGCAACCGCCTGACCGAGCAGGTTTCTGAGGATGTCCGCGCGGTTTTAGGCAAGGTTGTGTTCGATACGGTCATTCCCCGCAATGTCCGCTTGTCGGAAGCGCCCAGTCATGGGCTGCCCGCCCTGATCTATGATCATCGCTGCCCGGGCTCCGAAGCATATATTGCGCTCGCCCGCGAACTAATCGCGCGCTTGCCCAAGCCTGCACCCAGGGATGCCCAAGCCGCATGACCGAGGAAGCCACTACCGCAACCGTGCCGTCCATGCGCAAGGCGCGTCCCGGCCTTGGCCGTGGGCTGAGCGCCTTGATGGGCGATATCCAGCGCGAAGAGCCGGTCGCCCCCGGTGCTGTGACCACCCCCGGTTTGCGCATGTTGCCGGTTGGTTCGCTGACCCCGCACCCTGGTCAGCCGCGGCGGCGCTTTGATGAAGCGGCGCTTGATGAGCTCGCCAATTCCATCGCCGCGCGTGGGCTGATCCAGCCGATCGTTGTCCGCCCGTTGGGCAAGGGCTTTCAGATTGTCGCCGGGGAGCGCCGCTGGCGGGCCGCCCAGCGCGCCAGGCTCCATGAAGTCCCTGTGATCATTCGTGATTTCGACGACGCCGAGACACTCGAAGTGGCGCTTGTCGAGAATATTCAGCGCCAGGATTTGAACGCCATCGAAGAGGCAGAGGCCTATGCCCGGCTGGTGGGCGATTATGGCCATACCCAGGAAGCGCTGGCCAAGATCGTGCACAAGTCGCGCAGCCATGTCGCCAATCTGATGCGCTTGCTTGAGCTTCCCGCGCCGGTCCAGACGCTGGTCGTCGAAGGCCAGCTAAGCATGGGCCATGCCCGTGCGATGATCGGGGCAGCGAATGTCGAAGCCCTGGCGCGCGACGTGATCGCCAAGCAGTTATCGGTACGCGAAACCGAAAAGCTCGCCCGCGCCGCCAAGCCGGCAACGGGGCGAGGAGACCGCGCGGCCGACCAGGGCCCCAATCACGATATCGCCGCACTCGAAAACCAGCTGGCTGATTTGTTGGGCTTGTCGGTCCGTATCGCGTTCAGTGCGAAGGGTGGCACGCTGACGCTTGGCTATTCGACGCTCGATCAGCTCGACATGATTTGCCAGCGCCTGAGCGGCGACAAGCTCTAACGCGTGATGACGTTAGAGTTTGTCACTGTGTGACTGAATCGATGGGGGATTCCCAATTGGTCTGAGGTGTGATTCAAGCTGCTGGCTGG
>JAIERC010000317.1 GCA_019747165.1 Sphingomonas sp.
AATGGCTATAGGTGACGACGGGGGCCAGCCCATGGGCGTGGCACGCCTCCATGACCCGCACATAATGATCGAGCTCGGCCTCACTGAATTTGCCCGGTTCGGGCTCGATCCGTGCCCATTCAATGCCAAAGCGATGCGCGTTGAAGCCGAGTTTTGCGGCAAGGATGATGTCTTCTTCGTACCGATGATAGCTGTCGCAGGCGTCGAGAGACGGCTCCTGAAACAGGGTCGGCTTGACGTTTTCGGCCAGCCAGAAATCCGAATTGGTGTTGTTACCCTCAATCTGATGGGCAGCGGTAGCGGTGCCCCACCAGAAGCCCTTGCGGAGCGGCTTGCGCGCCGGTGTAGCCAACCCCGGTGCAGGCGCTAACGCCGCTGCTGCGAGCCCGACGCTTCCCGCCATCAGCGCGCGGCGCGAAAGGGAAGAGTCTTCGTGCGTCGGTTTCGTCATCATCGCTCTCCCGCATTATTCTTGTCTGGCGCGCAGGCTAGCGCATCGTTCGGTCAGGTAAAAGCGGCATGCAGGCCAAAAGCGCTCGCGGTGCGGCAGGGTCAGGCCTCGCGGCGCGACAAGTGGAACACCATTGCCGCGAGCCCAGCCAGCCCACCCCATCCACCGATCTGAAGCGCGACGGTCTGCATCGCCTGGTCCGTCGATAGCATATGGAGCGGCATCAGCCAGGGGAAATACGCTCCCTCGCGCGCCGCCGCCGCGACGACCGAAAAGAAGGTACCGATAATACCAAGCAGCAGCGGCGGCACAAAGCTGCGAAAGCGCAGCGCCGTCCAAAGCTGGAGCACGCACATTAGCCCGCTTGCCAGCAACATCCGGCCGAGCGTGGTCGCCAACTGGCGCAGATCGACCACCCCCGTCACCGGCTTGGCCAGATCGAGCACATAGCTGCCCAGCACGAGCATGGCACCGACCAGCACCGTCATGATGGCAACCAGGGCGAACATTGTCAGTGCCTTGGCCAGGAACAGCCGGTTGCGGGCGCCGGGCATCGCCAGCAAATGGTCCCAGGTGCGTGGCCCATGTTCCATCTGCGCCATCAGCACGCTCAGCGCGGTGACTGACAGCGGCAGCATGGCAAAAGCCCAGAACGCGGCCCCTGTCATCCAGTAATTGGCGAGGGGAGAGGCGGCTTTCCCGCGCATCCCGATCAACACGCACATGACCGTGACGCACACAGGTGCAGCGAGGCACAGGAACACCACCAGCGAGCGGCGGAGCTTGAGGATTTCGGCAATCAAATAGCGATGAAACATGGGATCAATCCTTCAGGCCGCCGCGATCGCGCGGTGATAAGCATGTTCGAGTGTCGGCCGGCGCAGTGCGAGGTGGTGAAGCACCTGTCGTTCCCCCAGCAGCAGCGCGGCGATCGGCGCCGATGCGGTCGGCTGGTCGGCCGACGCGGTAACGAGCAGCAGCCTGCCGCTGGGATCATAGGCGACCGCATAACCCGCGCGGTTGAGCAGCTCGGCGCTCGCCACCAGGTCATCGGTCGCAATCTCGACGGCGGTCTGCTGGCCCAGCAGCGCGTCCAGCGGCTGTTCGAGCAGCAATTGGCCGCGGTGGATTAGTCCGACATGCGTCGCGACCTGTTCGATCTCGGCAAGATGGTGGCTCGATACGATCAGCGTCGCACCGTCGGCGGCGGGCAGACGACGGATCAGGCTGCGCATATCGACAATTCCTTCGGGGTCGAGCCCGTTGGTCGGCTCGTCGAGGATGAGCAACTGGGGACGGCCGAGCAGCGCCCGCGCAATCGCCAGCCGTTGCCGCATGCCGAGCGAATAGCCACCGACGCGCTGTCGCCCGGCACTCGCCAGATCGACGATCGCGAGCACCCGGTCGATCTCGCCAATGTCCAGGCCGAGCAAGCGCCGCGTAATGTCGAGATTCTCGCGGCCCGTGAGGTGCGGGTAGAGCGACGGATTCTCGATCAGCGCACCAACTCGCGGCAACGCATCTCGGCCGACGCGGCGACCGAACAGCTCGACCCAACCCGAATCGGCGCGGAGCAGGCCGAGCGCCAGCCGCAAGGTCGTCGTCTTGCCGGCCCCGTTTGCGCCAAGAAAACCATAAATCGCTTGAACCGGTACGGCCATCGACACGCCATTCACGGCCATATGTCCTCCAAAGCGCTTGGTGAGGCTCTCCGTCTGCAGGGCGTTAGGCATCATCGAATCCTTAAAGTCTTACTTAAAGTTGCAAACCGGAATGTTTTAAGTCAAGCTTAAATTTTTAGGGATTGTCATGCTGCAGTGGATCACCCGCCCCGCCATCGCTTCAACAGCGATCCTGGTCGTCTTCGTCGTGCTCTGTCTTGTTTTCGGGATCGAACTCATTGGCATTTCGCGCAGCGCGCGCGCGCCGCTCATTCTGCTCTATGATGTTATTCCAATGCCCTTTTTCCTGGCAGCCATTTGGAGCATGCGGCGCGCCGTCATCCTGATCGGGCGCGGTGGGGCGGTCGAATCGTTGCTCTCAGCGTTGTTGTGGCGCGTTGGGGTGTCGCTTTTTCTCGGCGGGCTTGCGTTGGTCTTCGCGGCCCCGCTGCTGGTGCGGCTGCTTACTGGCGGGGGCAGTTACGCGCGCTATGATTCGTCGGCGATCACAGTGGGGGTCGTCGGGCTCGCGCTGATGATCGTCGCCAGGGTCGTGACCGAAGCTGGGGCGATGCGCACTGAACTCGACGAGATCCTCTGATGCCCGTCACCGTCACGCTCGATCAACTGCTCGCCGCGCGGGGCATGACCGGCCGCGACCTGGCCGAACGGATTGGGTTGAGCGAAACCCAACTCTCCATGTTCCGCTCGGGCAAAGTCCGCGGCATCCGCTTCTCGACGCTCGCCCGGATGTGCGCCGCACTCGAATGCACGCCGGGCGAGTTGCTCGGCTATGCGATCGACCCGTCCGATGTGGCTGTCCCGCCCAAGGCTTGAGGCGCACGATGCACCAGCGACACCAGCACGAATGAGATGATCATCAGCAGATACCAGGCGCCAAGCTTTTCGGGCGAAACAAGCTGCCAGCCGTCACGCTGCCCAGGATAAAGCCAAGCCCGCGAGAAGGTGCCGATGTTCTCGGCGCCCCAGATGAACAGTGCCACCAGCAACCAGCCCAGCAGCAGCGGCATTGCCCGTGGTGTGCGAAAGGGGGTGAACCAAACCGGTGTCCGCCAGAATAGCACTGCCGTGGCCGCGAAGAGCAACAGCCGGATGTCGGGCAGCCAATGATGCGTGAAGAAATTCAAATAGATGGCGATCGCCAGCACGATTGTCGTCCAGTGCGGCGGATAGTGATCGAAACGGAAATCGAAAATGCGCCAGACCCGGGCAATATAGCTGCCAACCGCTGCGTACATGAATCCCGAAAATAGCGGGACGCCGCCAATCCTGAGCACGCTGGGTTCTGGATAAAGCCATGATCCGTGCGCCGTCTTGAATATCTCCATGACCGTGCCGACGATGTGGAAGGCCAGAATGACCTTGGCTTCGCGGAGCGACTCCAGCCGGAAGGCGATCATCCCGAGCTGGATCGCCACGGCACCGATCGTCAGAAAATCATAGCGGGCGAGCGGCGCGTTGGCGGGATAAAACAAATAGGTCGCGATCAACATCGCCAGCATCAGCCCGCCAAACAGGCACGCCCAGCCTTGCTTGAAACCGAACAGCAAAAATTCATAGCTCCAGGTCGGCCAGCCTGGCGATGGCGTGAACACTTCCAGCCGAGCGCGAACGCGCGCAAACCGCGTTGCGCCGCTAGGGGCAATCGGGTCAGCCAATCGGCGGGGGCTGGCGCTCGACCTGTTTCAGGTCAGGATCGAAACAGGCCCAATTGGGCGCCGATGCCGTCCAGATCACTTCGGTAGGGCGCACGCTGGAAGGATCATCGAGCGCGCCGACGCGGATCGCAATGATGTCGTGAAAATTGGCCATCCCGGTGAACATCGGCGTGCCACATGTCGGGCAAAAGCCGCGTCGCATCGCGTTGCCGCTATCCGCAACACTCTGATACCATTGTAGATTGCCGGTCACTGCAAGGTCGGTCGACCGATAGGCGGCATTGGTCGTGCCGTTGCCCGATCCCCAATATTGGCAATCCCGGCACCAGCACGTCCGCACGCGGAGCGGCGCGCCGGAGATTGCCACCCGCACCTGACCGCAAAGGCAGCCGGCGCCTTCGCTCATTTATTCTGCTGTCGCTTCGCCATGAAGGCGAGCCGTTCAAACAGCATCACATCCTGCTCATTTTTCAGCAACGCGCCGTGAAGTGGTGGGATGGCCTTGGTCGGGTCGCGGTTCTGCAGCACGTCGAGCGGCATATCCTCGTGGAGCAGCAGCTTCAGCCAATCGAGCAGTTCCGAGGTCGACGGCTTTTTCTTCAAGCCCGGCACTTCGCGAACGTCATAGAAAATGTCCATCGCCTTATTGACCAAGATCTTCTGAATGCCCGGAAAATGCACGTCGATAATCGCCTGCATCGTCTCACGATCGGGGAACTTGATGTAATGGAAGAAGCACCGGCGCAGGAACGCGTCGGGCAGTTCCTTTTCGTTGTTGCTGGTGATGACGACGATCGGGCGTTCGACCGCGCGGACTGTTTCCTTGGTCTCGTAGACGTGGAATTCCATCCGATCGAGTTCCTGCAACAGATCGTTGGGGAATTCGATATCGGCCTTGTCGATTTCGTCGATCAGCAGGACAGGGGGTTTGGGGCGGGTAAACGCCTCCCACAATTTGCCGCGGCGGATGTAATTGCCAATGTCGTGGACGCGCTCATCGCCAAGCTGGCCATCGCGTAACCGGGCAACGGCATCATATTCATACAGGCCCTGCTGCGCCTTGGTGGTGGATTTGATGTTCCATTCGATCAGTTCGGCATCAATCGCTTTGGCGATTTCATAGGCTAGCACTGTTTTGCCGGTGCCGGGCTCACCCTTGACCAGCAACGGCCGACGGAGCGTTACGGCCGCGTTGACGGCAACCTTCAGATCATTGGTTGCCACATAGCTTTGCGTGCCTTCGAAGCGCTTCATGCGATCATCCCTGCCAGATTCGAATATCCGGTCCGGAGATAGAGGCATTTTGGCTATGCGCGCAAGACGGGGCGCATGGTGTAATCCGGTGGGGCTTGACCGCGCCTATTGGCGATCACGGGCGCTTGTTCGCGCTTCCAGTAAATCCCATAAGCCGCGATGCTGGGCCAGGACTTGCTGCACGCCAAAGGCCATGGCCCGCTCTACCGCCGGATTTTCAGCAACCTGGGCAATAATGGTTTCGGTTTCGGCGGGAAGCGGTAACGCATAAGTGGGCGGCTCAATGCCAAAGCGGCGGGCCGCTGCTTCCATGATTTTGCGCATGGCCGCCCAATCGCTAACGAGCGCGATCGCTGCACCAATCCCGCATCCGGTACGGTCCGACTGGGCAAGCATATCAAGCGCATGGCGTTGTGATGCGACGGCGGCCTCCGATTCGGCCTGACCAGGTGTCGATGGCAGCGGACCAGCGGCGGACGCCAGCTTGGCGAGCAAGGCGCGTTCCACGGCAAAGCCTTCAACCGCCACTTCGAGCCAAGCCTGCGCTGCGGGCTGCGAATTGCGCGCAAGCGCGTGATCAATGATTCCTGGCTGGCGTCCATGCAACAGGCACAGGGCATGCACGGCATCCGCAATATCGCGCACAGGCAGTTGCGGCGCCGTCAGCCGCGCCATAATTGCATGTTTGTGGCTTCCGTCCGCTGCGATCAACGCAAAGACGATGCTTCGTCCTGCACCCTGGATCGCCAGGGTCGTTACCCGATCGGATGATTCTTCCGGTTCCGATGCCATGACGTTTTGTTGATCCCCGATAAATTGCCCGGCCACCCCGGTTTCAATCGCCTATCGGGCACACATATACCGAACCGCGTAAAGACGCGGTTTACAAGCGCTTAAGCCTGTCTCAACGCTTATCGCACCACGATGGCAACGGCGATCGCCTCGACAATCGATCCGCGCCTGATCGGGCTTAGGCCCAGCCGAACGGGGCGAGGCCTTGCCCCTGTCACGAGCAGCATCACATCAACGATCCGCGACATTTGCTCTTCAATCGCTGCCTCAATCGCGGCGTCTACCGTTGCTCGGTCGGCAGGTTCAAACAGCGTGGTGAAGCGTGCATCGGCCAGCACCTGCGGCTCGACACCGACCAGCACGGCCAGCGCCACCACCGGGGTTTCCAAAAATCCGCGAAGCGAAAGGCGGATGGGCGCCACCATACCGGTTGCGATCATCGCTTCGGTTTCGGCGACGGCTTGGGCCCGGGCCGCAGCAAGGCTGTCGATCACCGTAACATCATGGGCGAGCAGAATTGCGCCGGTGTCGCAGGGATGAATGGTTACGCTTAGCGTCCGTCCGGCAAAGGGCGCGGCGAACTCGGCCGTTTCGACCAGGCCGGATGCCATGACTCGCCGGGTCGCTTCATTCAACAACAGCATCGCAACGCTGGCAGCCAGCCCCACCAGGGGAGCACCGGGCTGTGCCCGTTCACCAAAATACCCGCGCGCTGCCCGGCTTGCGGCGATCAACTTCATTTCGTGGTCGATCAGCAAAATGATATCGCGTGTCACGTCAAGCAACGTCTCTACGCCGGCATTGGCGCCGCCTTCAGGCTCCCCCTCATGGGGCGCGCACAGGGCCTGCATGATTTCCACCGATGTCAGCACCAGACGCGGCCGACCGCGATGCAAGACATAAACAGGTTCGCGTGTCGCGCGATCTTGCCAGATGCCGAAATGGCGGACAAGTTCGGATGCGGTGACGACATTTGTGCCGTTTAGCGGACGTGGTAGGGATGATATGGCCATGTGATTATTTCGCAACGCCCACGGTCGGTGCGCAAGGGATTTGCTCCATTTTGGATGTAGCTGGCCGACACTGGACAAGTGCTCGTTTCTCGAGCGTTCATGTTGGGCGGATTAGCTTCTTTTGATCTGGCAGGTCGTTAAGGGGAGCACCCAGACCAATGAAGTTGCGGCAAAGCGCGGTCTTTTGTGTATTTTTCGTACTGATTCTTGGCGGTAATGCGCCACCCGGGCAACAGGCGAGCCGCGACTCAGTTACCGGCTCCGAACTCACGGTTCGGCCTGGCGAGGTGGTTACCGCGACGGTAGAGGGCGCACCCGCCGCCATCCGTGTTCTGTCTGGCGGACCCGATCGGCTGCTGCTTGACCCGGATTATGTCGCCCTTCGCGGGATAAAGCCCGCAGCGTTTCTGGGTAGGGGAAACCTTAACGTCGCCGGGCGGCGCGAGTTCAAGGGGTGGAACCGCCCGCTTAATTTTGTCATCGACGGCGTGCGCCAAAAGGGCAGAGCATTCTGGTTTGCCGGAGCACCACCGATCGAGGGCGATGGTACGATCGGTCCCTGGGCCCTGCCGCAATCTCGCGTTACCTTGGTGTTCGGGGGCAATGATGCCCGTACACAGCGACACGATTTTCCGCTGTTCGGCGACATTAGCTCGTCCAGTTTCACAGGGTATCGGGGAGCGACCTTCGGCCTGGCGGTGTCGTTCGATCTGGACGCTACGGAGCAATATCCGGTCGCGTCAGCCGCGGCGGGGGCAGCGATTGCAAAGGCCTATGGCGGTCAGTTGAGCGGACCGAGCTGGGATATCGACCTCCTCCTTGGCGTAAAGCGCCCGGTTCGGCTGATGACGCTGTCGCGCCCCTTTGTTTTTGGGCCCTTGTCGTTCGATCGGATTGCCGTGCGGGTCCGTGACCGCATTGATTCGGCCGGGCGCGGCGACGCCATTCCCGACGGCACGGAGGACCCGTCTGAAATTGTCGTCGCTGCCACGAAAAAGGGACGCCAGCCCCTCTACTCGTTGAAAATCCCCCGCGCTGGGCTGTCGCGATGTTCGAAACTAACCTTCGACAAAGCGGCCAAACGGATCGATCTGTGGTGCAATCCAGCCTGACCGTGCCGAACCGACGGCTCTATTGATCCAAGAATGACCGCATTTTGCGGCTACGGCTGGGGTGCTTCAGCTTGCGCAGCGCCTTCGCCTCAATTTGACGGATGCGCTCGCGCGTCACCGAGAATTGCTGACCGACTTCTTCCAGCGTGTGATCGGTGTTCATGCCGATACCGAAGCGCATGCGCAGCACGCGTTCTTCGCGCGGCGTGAGACTCGCGAGCACCCGGGTGACGGTCTCCTTGAGGTTCGCCTGGATCGCCGCATCGACCGGGATGACCGCGTTCTTGTCCTCGATGAAATCGCCCAGATGCGAATCCTCCTCGTCGCCGATCGGCGTTTCGAGGCTGATCGGCTCCTTGGCGATCTTCATCACCTTGCGAACCTTTTCGAGCGGCATGCTCAGCCGCTCGGCCATTTCCTCAGGCGTCGGCTCGCGGCCCTGTTCGTGCAGGAACTGACGGCTGGTGCGGACCAGCTTGTTGATCGTCTCGATCATATGGACCGGGATACGGATCGTTCGAGCCTGATCAGCGATCGAGCGCGTGATCGCCTGTCGGATCCACCAGGTGGCATAGGTGCTGAACTTGTAGCCACGGCGATATTCGAACTTATCGACGGCCTTCATCAGGCCGATATTGCCCTCCTGGATCAGATCCAGGAACTGCAGGCCGCGATTGGTGTATTTCTTGGCGATCGAGATTACGAGGCGCAGATTCGCCTCGACCATTTCCTTCTTGGCGATGCGCGCTTCGCGTTCGCCCTTTTGGACCATGTTGACGATGCGCCGGAATTCACCCAGCGACATGCCCGTCGCCTGGCTAATCTCCGAAATTTCGATGCGAACGCGGTCCACGGCATCGCCTTCATTGGCGACAAACGCCGCCCATTTCTTGTCGAGCTTGCCGACCGTGGTCAGAAAGCCCTCGTCCAGCTCGTTGCCAATGTAGCGATCAAGAAAGTCCTTGCGTGGCACCTTATGGCGTTCGGCCAGGCGCAGCATCTGCCCGCCCAGCGCGGTAAGCCGACGGTTGAAAGCATAAAGCTGATCGACGAGAAATTCGATCTTGGCATTGTGGAACTGGACGCTTTCGACCTCTGCGGTCAATTCTTCGCGTAATTTCTGATATTTGCGCTCGTCGGCATTCGAAAGCTCACCGCCCGCCGCCATTGCATCGAGCCGACCGGCCTGCATTTTCGAGAATTTTTTGTAGAGCGACGTGATGTTGGCGAACTTTTCCAGCGCCTGTGGCTTCAGCTGCTCTTCCATCTGCGCGAGTGAAAGGGTGTTATCCTCTTCCTCATCGTCCGACGGACGCGGCGTGCGCCGCTCGGTCATCGACTCTTCTTCTTCGTCAACCGATGCCTCTTCGGGCTCAGCTTCCTCCTTGAAAGAAGGGCCCGCATTTTTCTCGGAAATCTCGCCATCGGCCGAAACATCGTCATCGGTGAGCGATTCGGGGGCGGGATCCTTGGAGAGCATCGCGTCGAGATCGATGATCTCGCGCAGCTGCATCGTGCCTTCGTTCAGCGCGGTCGACCAGTCGATGATCGCATTGAACGTGATTGGGCTTTCGCACAGCCCCAGGATCATCGTGTCACGCCCGGCTTCGATCCGCTTGGCGATGGCGATTTCGCCCTCACGGCTGAGCAGCTCGACCGCGCCCATTTCGCGCAGATACATGCGCACCGGATCATCGGTGCGGTCGATCGTTTCTTTTTTCTTTTCTAGCGCAG
>JAIERC010000086.1 GCA_019747165.1 Sphingomonas sp.
GGTTGCCGATAAAGCCGTGGCACACGCCGGAGACGACCGCGACCTTCTTGATCGTCTTGGCGAGCGCCATGACGGTGGCGAGCACATCGTCCGCCGTTTTTGCCCCGCGCACCACTTCGAGCAGCTTCATCACATTGGCGGGCGAGAAAAAATGCATGCCCAACATATCCTGCGGCCGGCCGGTCGATGCAGCGATTTCGTCGACGTTCAGATAGCTGGTGTTGGAGGCAAGGATCGCGCCCTGCTTGACGATCTTGTCGAGCTTGCCGAACAATTCCTTCTTCACGTCCATGCTCTCATACACCGCCTCGATCACCAGATCGCAATCGGCGAGGTCGTCCAGGTTAAGCGTGGGGGTAAGCGCCCCCATTGCCAGTGCCACCTGTTCGGGCTTCAACCGGCCCTTGGCGGCGGAGGCTTCGTAATTCTTGCGGATCACGCCGGTGCCGCGATCAAGCGCTTCTTGCTGCATCTCGACGATCGTCACGGGAATGCCGGCGGACAGGAAGTTCATCGATATGCCACCACCCATCGTGCCGGCACCGATCACGCCGACCTTCTTGATCGGGCGAAGCGCAATCGCGGGGTCGATTCCATCGATCTTGGCGGCCTGGCGCTCAGCGAAGAACAGATGACGCTGGGCGGCGGACTGTACGCCCATCATCAGCTTCATGAATTCGGTGCGTTCAAAGGCAATACCGTCGGCAAAGCTCGATCCATCGGCTGCCTTTTCGACGCAGGCGATATTGGCAGCTGGCGCATCGAAGCCACGGAAACGCTTGGCATTTTCCTTCTTAAAGGCGGCAACCGCTTCAGGATCAGCCGTCGCCGCTTTTTCGCTAGCACGCGGCAAGGGGCGGGCGCTGGCGATTTCGTTGGCAAAGGCAATCGCATCGGCGACGAGCGAATTTTCTCCTGCCAGCCGATCAATCAACCCGGCCTGCATTGCTTTGGCAGCCGAGATCGGATCGCCCTTGGCGGTCATTTCCAGCGCGACCGCGACACCGGCAATGCGCGGAATCCGCTGCGTGCCGCCAGCACCGGGCAGCAGTCCCAGTTTTACTTCAGGCGTGCCGATTTTGGCCGAAGGCACAGCGATCCGGTAATGACAGCCCAGGGTCACTTCGCAGCCGCCGCCTAACGCAGTGCCGTGAATCGCTGCGATAACGGGCTTTTCCGATGCCTCGATCATGTCGATCACGGTGGGCAGGCCGGGCTCTTGCATTGGCCTGCCAAATTCGGTGATGTCGGCACCGGCAAAGAAGGTGCGGCCATCGCAGCGGATAACCACAGCCTTGATACCAGCATCCGCAGCGGCTTCCTTCAAGCCGGCTTCCAGCCCCTGGCGGACCGCCGCGCCGAGCGCGTTGACCGGCGGGTTGTTCGAAATGATGACGAGGACATCGCCATGGCGTTCGGTGGTGATGGGTGAGGTCATGTTGCTCTCCTGAAATCCAAAATAAGAACCAGATCGTCATCCCCGCGAAAGCGGGGTTCTCAAGCGGGTCGCGCTCCGCGCGGCCACCGGGAGACCCCAGCTTTCGCTGGGGGGCGGATGGGGGGTAAGGGGGTCATGTCAGGGCCGAATAAATGAGCGTCTTCAATTCACGCCGAATGGGGTAGGCGCTTGATGGCCGCAACTGGGTCATGAACACCATGCTGATGCGTTCCACGGGATCGATGAAGAAGGCGGTCGAGAACATTCCACCCCAATAATATTCCCCTTCCGATCCCGGAATCATCGATCGGGCGACATCGATATTGATCGCAAACCCCAGGCCAAAACCCGTCCCGGCATTGGCGGCCTCGCTGAACAGCGATTTCGACATGCTGGCGAGATCACTGCCACCGGACAAGTGGTTGCGCGTCATCAGATCGAACGTCTTGCGTCCGACGATCCGCGCCCCGTCCAGCGTGCCGCCATTCAGGCACATCGTGCAGAAGCGGTGATAATCGAGCGCGGTCGAGACGAGCCCGCCGCCGCCAGACAGAAATTTCGGCTTGCGGCTCCAGGCGCTCGCCGCACCGCGATCGAACAGCACCGGCTTGCCGCCGGGCACATAATCATAGCAATCGGTCAGCCGATGAACCTTGTCCTCTGGCACATTAAAGAAGGTGTCCTGCATGCCGAGCGGTTCGAAAATGCGCGTGCGGTAAAATTCGTCGAGCGGCATCCCCGAAACCCGCTGGATCACCGCCCCTAATACATCGGTCGCCACCGAATAATTCCATGCCTCGCCCGGCGAAAATTCCAGCGGGATCTTGCCCAGCGCGGCAACAAAGCCGTCGAGATCGAGGTTGCCGTGCCAATTCTCCAGCTTGCCCGCGCGGTACGCCGCATCAATGTTGGACCGGTTCTGAAAGCCATAGGTCAGCCCCGACGTGTGCCGCAGCAGATCGACCATTCGCATCGGTTCGGCTGTCGGCTTGGTAAGGAACGGCACGCCCGCACCGCCGCCATTATAGACGCCCAGCCCCTTGAATTCGGGCAGCACGTGGTGGACCGGCGTATCGACGGCGACTTTGCCTTCTTCGACCAGCATCATGAAGGCGATCGAGGTAATCGGCTTGGTCATGCTGGCGATGCGGAACAGCGATGTTTCATCAATCGCAGCGCCACCCCCATTTTCCTTGGCGCGCGCACTGCCCTGGCTGGAAAAATGAACAATTTTGCCGTCGCGCGCGATCAGAATCTGGGCATTCGGCAGCTTGCCCGGCGCAACGTAACGATCGTGCAGCAGCGTATCGATCCGGGCGAGGCGCGCGGAATCAAAGCCATGTTCTTCCGGCTTGGCGATGTTCATGCCTGCTCCATACCCCTGCTTCGAAACGGTCGCCACCCTATTGCCTTGAGCGGCGTACGAATCAACAGTAACGTTGATGAAAATGGCAGATAAGCCAAACCCGAAATTCAAGAGTGGGAGAGAGACTGTGCCCGATTCCGTGCTGAACGCGCCGCTGATTGCGCTTGACCCGGCCTGGCCCAAAATGGGGATTGCGGAGATTGAGGCAGCCCTGACGGCACCTGGCGCGCGCTTTGAAATGGAAACGGTGGCGATTGGCGGCGTGCCGACCCGCACCTGGAAGCACGCGCCCCCGAATCTTGCGCTGCTGGTCCAACTCGCGCGCGGCTATGGCACCCGCGAATTCACGATTCATGAGGATGAGCGCGTCACCTATGAAGCGCATTACCGCGCCGTCGCCACGCTCGCCATCAAACTTCAGGCGCTGGGGATCACCAAAGGCGATCGCATCGCGTTGGCCATGCGCAACATGCCTGAATGGCCGGTCGTTTTCTTCGCTGCCGTCAGCATCGGCGCGATCATCGTGCCGCTCAACGCCTGGTGGACCGCCGCCGAGCTTCAATATGGCATCAATGATTGCGGCGCGCGGTTGCTGGTTCTCGATGAGGAGCGCCACACCCGCCTGGCCGACATCTATGATGCGCTGCCCGATATCGAACAAATTCTCGTCGCGCGCGCGCTCACCCCGCTTTCGGGCCACGCATCGGCGCTGGAGGACTTGATCGGCAACCCGCATGAATGGGCTGACTTGCCCGATGTCGCGCTGCCCCAGGTCGCGATCGGCCCGGAGGATGATGCAACGATTTTCTACACCAGCGGCACCACCGGTAACCCCAAGGGCGCGCTGGGCACGCACCGCAACCTGATCACCAATATTTTTTCGAGCGCGTATAGCGCCGCGCGCACGCTGATGCGGCGCGGCGAGGCGATCCCCGAGCCGACCCCCAAAACGATGCTCACCGTCATCCCGCTGTTCCATGTCACCGCGTGCAGCGCCGCGCTGATGGGCGTGGTCGCGGCCGGCAGCACGATGATCTTCATGCGGAAATGGGATCCGCTCCGCGCGATGGAAATCATCCAGCGCGAAAAGGTCCACGCGACAGGCGGTGTGCCGACCATCGCCTGGCAATTGCTGGAGCACCCTGACCGCGCGAAATATGATCTCTCCTCACTGGAGACGATCGCCTATGGCGGCGCGCCCTCTGCGCCCGAACTCGTCAAGCGTATCTATACCGAATTTGGCGCGCTGCCCGGCAATGGCTGGGGCATGACCGAGACGATGGCGACCGTCACTGGCCATAGTGCCGAGGATTATCTCAACCGCCCGACCAGCGCCGGGCCGCCGGTCGCGGTCGCTGACCTGAAGATCATGGATGAGGCAGGCGAAAGCGAGCTGCCCGTGGGCGAGGTCGGTGAGCTATGGGCGCGCGGGCCAATGGTGGTGAAAGGCTATTGGAACAAGCCCGAGGCGACCGCGGCGACCTTCGTCAATGGCTGGGTCCGCACCGGTGATCTCGCCCGGCTCGATGACGAAGGCTTTGTTTATATCGTCGATCGCGCCAAGGACATGATCATCCGCGGCGGCGAGAATATCTATTCGAGCGAGGTGGAAAACGTCCTCTACGCTCACCCCGCCGTCACCGATTGCGCCCTGATCGGCATCCCGCATCGGACATTGGGCGAAGAACCCGCTGCTGTCGTCCACCTCGCCCCCGGCATGGAAGCAACCGAGGCCGAACTGCAAGCCTGGGTGAAAGCGCGCCTGGCGATCTTCAAGACACCGGTGGCGATCCGCTTCGTGAAGGAAACGCTGCCCCGCAACGCGAACGGGAAGATTTTGAAGAAGGATTTGAAGGTGCTGTTTGAGGACCGGGTGGGGGTGGCCGCCTGAGGGGGCGACTCACGACGTTTCACTTTAATGGTAAATACTCAATGTTCTCTAAAATGGCTGATTTAGCGTCCAACTACAAATAAAAAAAGGCAGTTTTACCGATTGTCAAGATTTACGAATTTTCTTTACGCCAAAGTTTCCAATCAATTTGTTCGCTAGAAACTATCTGAATTTCTTCAAGATTTAGCGAATCGAGAAAGAGAACTATATTTTGGCAATCCCAACGTGCCGAGGGCACAATCATACCATCAAACCCGAGAAAGCTTGCCGCTGCTCCGATTTCTTGAGTGCGATTATATAGCAACTCGTGATATCGAGCATCATCGACGCCTAATTGCCTAAGTTGTTCCATATCGGCGAGAACTAGTGTGCGGTGCGCTCCAATAGTGAGTTTGAATACATCGTGGCGCATCCGCGAGGGGAATACCGATTGGCCCCTGCTTAAGTGAAAGTTCATTTCAGCGATCGCGCCGTCCCTGCTGGCCGCGCCGTACAGGACCGACATGTTGGCTGTGTTCCACCGACCCGATCCGCGCGAGCCATCCAACACGGCTCGTCCCCGTCTTACGACTCTCCACATGATACCCTGAAACGGCACGGCTTCCATCGCTCCGACAAGGTCGAGCAGCCTGTCATCGAGCGCGCGCCGACGATCCACTTAAAGATAGACCCCGCTATCTAGCCTCTCAATCACTTCAAGAACCTCGGCCGTTCGCCCTTCAACGATGAGGTCATAAGGACGCAATCCTCTGAGTTGCGGATGTGGAGATTGAAGCCACAGCCGTACCTCGTCTGGTTCATATAAATCTGCTAGACGAGCGGCGACCCAGCGTAGCTGCGCCATAGCAGTTTGCTTGTCGATTGTCGGATCGGCCTCGCCCCTGCTCCAACGGCTGACCGTCGGCGGCGACACGCCAAGCATATTAGCAAGGTCACGACCTTTGAGGCCGCCAATGGTTTTGAGTTCGCCAACCAGCCGGGAGACAGCTGTTTCGCGTTGAAGATTGGCGATATTCATGATGAACTTTCTTGAAATAGATCGATTTGTCGTGCTCCGCAGCGGAACTTAGCTTCAGCAGGGAACTCGAAGGTTCCAATTCGGTCGTGCAGGCCTGACAACGCTTCGTATGCGAGTTCGAGCCTTTTCGCTGACGCGCCAATCTTTACTCTTAGATCATCTTTCATATTACGTATTCTGTCCACCCTTCCTGCAATTTTCACTCGGTCCAAAAGATAGTTTTCTAAGAATTGTTCGGCACGAAGCGATTCTGGCACCTCAGATAAACTTTTAACGAGTTTGCCGACCTGAATGGCTTGATGAGCTTCCGGACTTCGCAGCATCTTGTCTATATCGCCACGGCAAGTGGGGTCAGAGCACCCAAAAAGTTGCCGCGAAGTCCGGGTGTCGTCAAAAAACTGGCGCATCTCAGAAGTGGAAAGAGAGCGATTTAGGCCAGATATGAAAATCCGCTTCGATCCATTCCCGCCACCTCCTGCCGAAGGTTTCAACCAATTCGAGGCGTCAAATCGCTGTCTACCTTCTAGCCCGCTCGCAAAACCACTGACGCCACCCATGGCCGTAACAGCAAGCGAGGCAATTCCTCCAACACAGTCGGCAATGAGTGGGATGCCCAAGCTATGGAAGTCTGCAGCCCCTTCCACGAATCTTGAAATACCTACACCAGTTGATCCTGCGCCGAAGCTCGCTATCCGAAGCCAGATGCGATCGATCGGCAAATTGCGAAGTTCGCCAACAAGCGATTTTCGGAAGTGCGGATCTCGAAATTGAGCGTACGATGCGATTACAGGATAATCGATGGGAATATGGCCGCCGCCAGATTGATCGAGAGCCTTTCGCAAGGCCTCACATGACTTCAAATCAATGGGTAGCCATCTCTGATTGTCTTTTCCCAAAAAATGCGATGGCGCAAGAATGGCTGTCACTTCGCTCTTCACAGCGTATCGAGCGATTGGTTCAATCACGCTGCGGTTAGTTCCCGGCGTAAAATCTGCTTCTTCAAGAGCACGGCCTTTAACGGCCCAAGGTGCAGATTTCGCAGAACCGGAGAAGAGTCCCGACCCGCTCAGTTCGGCGCAATTAGTGTCGAGAACAATCTCAGACCGTCTGTCCTTCAGTGACCTAATCAAACTTTTGTGTCTGCGAGTGCCTTCTGTAACTGCATCAAGCACAAATCTCTGACTCGTTAACCTATTTGCGCTCAAAAGCTGTTCGCAAAGCCCATGTTTGCGGAAGCCCACGCGGACCGCGTGTGCAATTTCCTTGGGTTTGCCGTGAAGGTAGACAACATTGTCGGTCATCGCGATCTAACTCCCGACCGAAGACTTACAAAAACGTTTCATAATTGTCAATTGTGAAACGCATATGAAACTAAGTTGACGGGGTCTTGCTACCCGAGAGACGTCACGCCCCGGCCAACCCCACCACGCTCTCCACCGCGCGCTGCCACCCCGCCAGCCGGGCCGCGCGCACGCTGCCGTCCATGCCCGGCTCGAACACCTCCACCGCGCCGCGCATCGCGCTTGCTTCCTCCAGCCCGCTGAACAGCCCGCTGCCCACGCCCGCCAGCATCGCGGCGCCCAGCGCGGTCGTCTCGGCGAAGGCGGGGCGCTCCACGGTGATGCCCAGGATGTCCGCCATGTCCTGCGCCATCCAGTTGTTGGCGACCATGCCGCCGTCGATGCGCAGGCTCGCCCAGTCGACCCCGTCTGCCGCGAACGCGGTTTTCAGGTCGTGCGCCTGGTGAGCCATCGCCTCCAGCGCGGCACGGACGATGTGCGCGCGGGTGTTGGTGAAGCTGAGGCCGGAAATGCTCGCGCGCGCCTCTGGCTGCCACCACGGCGCGCCCAGGCCCGATAGCGCAGGGACCAGATAGACCCCGCCATTATCGGCCACGCTGCGGGCGAGCGCCTCGGTCTCCGCCGCGGTGCCGATCAACCCGATCGAATCGCGCAGCCATTTGATCAGGCTGCCCGCCACGAACACCGATCCTTCCAGCGCATAGGCGCGCTTGCCGCCCAGCTGCCACGCGACGGTGGAGAGCAGCCGGTGGCGGGAAAGCGGCGGGGTGCTGCCCGCCTGGGTCAGGATGAACGCGCCAGTGCCAAAGGTCGCCTTGGTCTGGCCGGGCGCAAGGCAGGACTGGCCGATGGTCGCCGCCTGCTGGTCACCCGCCATGCCGCAAATCGGGATGGCCGCGCCAAACAAGGTCGTCTCGCCAAAGCGCCCGGCGCAGTCGACTATCTCGGGCAGGGCGCGGGCGGGCGCGCCGAACAGGTCGATCAGCCCGTCGTCCCACCCGCCGCTGCCAATCGCCATCAGCGCGGTGCGGCTGGCATTTGTGGCATCGGTGATGTGGAGGCCGCCCGTCAGTTTCCAGACGAGCCAGCTTTCGACCGTGCCGATCGCCAGCCTGTCGCCCGCCTCGGCGAGTTGCGGCCAGTTGGCCATCGCCCAGCCGATCTTGCTGCCGCTGAAATAGGGATCGAGCAGCAGCCCGGTTTTGGCCTGTACCGCCCCCTCATGCCCCGCATCCTTCAGGTCGCGGCAGATGCTGGCGGTGCGGCGGTCTTGCCAGACGATGGCGGGGGCGAGGGGCTCGCCGGTGGTCTTGTCCCAGAACACCACCGTCTCGCGCTGGTTGGTGATGCCAACCGCCGCGATCTTTTCCGCGCCGCCCACCGCGTCAATCGCTGCTTTCGTCACCGCCAGCGTCCGCGTCCAGATTTCGGCGGCGTCATGCTCTACCCAGCCGGGCTGCGGATAATGCTGCGTCAGTTCAGCGGCATGGGTGGCCAGGCAGGTGCCGCTGGCCGCAAACACCATCGCCCGGGTGGAGGTGGTGCCTTCATCGATGACAAGGATCAGGTCGCTCATGGCCCTACGCTAGCCGGGATTACAAGCGAGTGGAATGCCGCTAGAATGGCCTGATGGAACAAACGCCCGGACCCATTGAACGATCCGACGACGATCTCCCGACTCGGCCGGTAATCGGTAACGCGCAGGCAGTGGCAGGTGGCGCGTCTGGCCTTGCCCCGTCGGTGGAGGACGTGGTGGCGATGGATGACGACACGCGGCGGCGCGATCGCTTGCTGGCCGCGCTCACCTTGATCGCCGGGGTTGGGTTAGCGCTGGCGCTGCCTTTTGCGTTGAAGGCGGGGGCGGAGTTTTTCCTCCCCGTCACGGCCGCATTGGTGATTGCCATCGCGCTGGTGCCCGTGCTCGAATGGCTGGAACGGCACCGTATGCCAGCGGCGCTCGCCTCGCTCACTTGCGTGCTGTTGTTCCTGGCGGCGGCCAATATCGCGCTGGCGGCGATCATCGTGCCGGCGGCCCAGTTCTTCCGGATGCTGCCCGAACGAATCGGGCAGATTCAAATGAACATCGCGCCGCTGCTCGATCTTTATTCCAGCCTCAACAAATATGTTGATGATACCGCGATGAAGCTTGCGGCCGGGGGCGCGCGCAAAATGGCCAGCGTGGCACAGGCAACCACCGTGCCCCCGCGATCACTGGTGGAACTGGTCGCCAGCACCGCGCCAACGGTGATCATTCAGATATTTTTCGGCACGCTGGTGGTGTTCTTCTTCCTGTCGGGCTGGACCCGGCTGCGGCGGCGGACGATCACCAGCCGAGCGAGCTTTGATGGCGCGATGGCGACCGCGCGGGTGATCCAGGATGTGGTGGACGATACGTCATCCTATCTGGGCACCATTACCGTCATCAACCTGTCGCTTGGGCTGTTCGTCGCCTTCGCCGTCTGGCTGATGGGCATGCCCTATCCGTTGATGTGGGGCGGCATTGTCGCGCTGCTCAATTATGTGCCCTATTTCGGCCCGATCGTCGCCGCGCTGCTGCTCGCGCTGGGCGGGTTGATGGTGTTCACCGATATCTGGGTGGCGTTGATCCCGGCCTTCATTCTCATCGGTGCGCATCTGATCGAAGCCAACGCAATCACGCCCTTCATTGTTGGCCATCGGCTGACAATAAATCCGATCATGATCTTGATATCGTTGAGCTTTTGGGGGTGGGTGTGGGGCACGCCGGGGGCACTGCTCGCGGTGCCATTGCTGATTATTCTGCAAACGGTGATCGGGGCGGCGGGCCAGCCGGATATTGCCGGATTCCTGTTTGAACATGGCACGCTTGATCAGCAACGGCGGCGGGACGAACGCGCGTCGCGGCCGTCATCGCCCTGATCGGTAGCGAGGATGGTTGACACCACCCGGCACCTCAACTAGGTGCCGCGCCTCACGCTTTATAAGCGGGTGTAGCTCAGTT
>JAIERC010000393.1 GCA_019747165.1 Sphingomonas sp.
GCAATAGCCCCAAAACTAGGCCGATCATGATGTAAAGCGTCAGGCGCTTGGCCAAAGGAACCTCCCCGAAAATTCTGGTACCAGCGAAGGGCATTGTGGCGCGCGGGTCAAGCGCCCTATGAAGCAGCATCGAATTGAAGGGGGAAAAGCGACGATGACTCAGCACCTATTTTGCATCGTGCCGCATGCCCGTGTGTGGCGATGATTAGCCGGCGTCAGTTGCTGGGAACAGCCACGGCTTTGCCGTTGATGAGCGTAGCAGGATTCCTGCGCGCGGCCGAACCCGACCTTGCCGGACTCACTGATCTGACGGGCAAGGCGCAGCCGATCACTCCCGCCGAGCGCCAGGTGCGGATTGCCCGCGCGCAAGCGTTGATGAAAGCAGCGGGTATCGGCGCGGTGCTGATCGAACCGGGCGCGAGCCTGACCTATTTCACGGGCGTCGAATGGCGCCGCAGTGAGCGGCTGACGGCGGCGCTGCTGCCGGTCGAGGGCGATCCATGTGTCGTCACGCCGTTTTTCGAAGAACCGTCGGTCCGCCAGACGCTGGCGGTGACAGCCACAGTCAGGGTCTGGCAGGAAGATGAGGACCCGCTTGCCCTGATCGCTGCGTTGTTGCGCGAGCGGGGACTCGTCGGCTTGCCGGTCGGCATTGAGGAAACCGTGCGTTATTTCGCGGTCGATAAATTGCGGCAAGCCCTGCCAAACGCGCGAATCGTTTCCGCCAATCCGGTCGTCAGGGGCTGCCGGATGATCAAGACGCCCGCTGAGATTGCGCTGTTGCAGGCCGCAAGCGATGTGACGGTCGCAGCCTATCGTTGGACCTATCCACGGATCGAAAAGGGCATGACGCCAGCGCAGATCGGCGCGCTGATGACGGCAGCGACGCGTAAATTGGGCGGCGATCCAGAATTTGCGCTGGTGTTGATTGGCGAGGCCGCCGCTTACCCGCATGGCAGCCTGGCACCGCAAATCGTGGCCGATGGGCAGGTGGTGCTGATGGATTGCGGCTGCAGCGTTCATGGCTACCAATCTGACATTTCGCGGACATTCGTGCATGGCACAGCGTCTGCCGAGCAGCGCGCGGTTTGGGACCATGTCGCCAAAGGGCAGCAAGTGGCGCGGGCGGCGGCACAGATCGGGGCTCCGGCAGGCAGCGTCGACGATGCTGTGCGCCGCTATTACGAGGCGCAAGGGTATGGACCGGGCTATAAGCTGCCCGGTCTGTCACACCGGACTGGTCATGGGATTGGGATGGATGGGCACGAACCCGTCAATCTCGTGCATGGCGAGACGACGCCACTGGCGGCAGGAATGTGCTTTTCGAACGAGCCCGGCATCTACTTGCCGGGCAAATTCGGCGTGCGGCTGGAAGACTGTTTCCATATGAGCACGACCGGACCAGTCTGGTTCAGCGAACCCCCGAAAAGCATCGACATGCCGTTTGGATGATTAGATGAGCGGTGTGGCCAGTGCCGTGCTGTCGCCGTGCCAGCTCTTCGCGGCCGATGCCCGGTCGCGCGCACCAGCTTCCGCCTGACCGAGTTTGGCAAGGATATTCCCGCGCAGGCCGGTCGTGATCGGATCGAGCGGGCGGCATTTGAGTGCCGCATTTGCTTGCGCGAGTGCCTCCGCTGGGCGCCCAGCGTCGAGCAGGGCTGCTGCAAGACTGCGGCGGACGGGATACCACCACGCCGGCGGGTCAGCAAAATAAGTGACCGCCTTGGATTCCTCGATCCGAGTGGCCGCCGTGAAGGCTTTAATCGCCAGATCAGGCTGATGCTCGATCATTGCCGCGCGACCGATCAGCACGAACTGGGCGATCCGGGCCATATCGCGCGCCGCCGTCCAACCGGTGGCTGTATCGGCGGGAACGGCAGTTTTCCGGGGCAATTTGATCGCCGCGGCTTCGCGTCTAACGGCTGCGGCATCGCCCATCCGGGCAAAGGCTTCACCGCGCGCATAATGCCAATAGGCTTGAACTAATGGCATTTTTTCGCCGGGGTCGGGCAAGTTCAGGACCGTGGCCGGATCAGCAAAGCGGCCCTGCGCGGCATAGCCAGTACCGGCGGCCATAATGCCATAGGGCGATTGCGGCGGCGTGCGCACCATCCACGCCAACATTGGTCCGCTCAGCGCCAGGGCATCGCCCGCATCGCCCGAAATCAGCGCGCCGCCGACCCCGAACTGGACATTGTGCGCGTGATAGTCGAGCCGCCAGATACTGTCAGGCGCGGTGAGTTTGGCTGCTTTGGCATCTTCCTGGGCAAGGGCGGCTGCGCTGACATTGGCACGCGCGGCGTCCTGGTATCGACCAATCCAATAGAATGTGTGCGACGGCATATGGATCAAATGACTGGCCGCTGGCGCAAGCCGAGGCAGGCGGTTGGCAAATGGTTCGGCACGTTCGGGAAAGCCCATCATTTCCGTGATGTGGATGTAGAAATGAATGGCTGGCGTAAAATCTGGATTGCGGTTGAGCACGCTTTCCAGCAGCGCCAGCGCACGGGGCAAATTATTCTTGTTTTCATTAAGAGATGCCGGAATCATCCATGCATCGGCGGCGATTGTCGCGAGTTCATCGCTGTCGGGATGCGCGCGCGAAATCGCATCCATTGCCTTAGCAAAGGCCAGATCGCCATGCCCTTTACCGCCGCCATCGTGGTAGCGCAGCCGAAGTGCGGCGATCATCTGTTGTTCAAGCGGCGTGCCGGTCGCGGCAAGCCGTTCGGCCCCCTCCAGCTTTTTGGACAATTTGATCATTGTGGCGGTGTCGATCGGAAAGTTGATCGTTGGCCCTTGCGACCAGGCTTCACCCCAGACGCACATTGCGCACAGCGGATCGAGCCGTGCCGCTTCGACAAAGGCACCGGTTGCGGCGCCATGGGCAAAGGCATGGGCAAGCTGCATCCCGTTATTGAAGAATGCCTGCGCTGCGGGCTTGGCGGCGACCGTCATGCCGCCGGATCCATAGCCGGGGAGAATATGCTCCACGGACGGTGCAATGCTGTCATCTCCGCACAGGCTGTGAACGGCTGCCGGCGTCGCGCCCGCCGCCGGACCGCCCTGATCGCTGCTCGATCCCGAAACGGCGATGGGTGCCGTCAGCAGCAGCATCGGCATCGTCAGTAAAAGGCGCATCACTTATCCCCGGCGAATTCCTGAAAGGCAGGAAGGGGGATTGGTGCAGCAATGGGGGAGCAAGTCAATCGTGGCAGGTTGAACGCAATCAGCTGTTATCGATGGCCGCTTGGTCATCGAGCCAATCGGCGAGTGCCCGGTAGGATAGTGGCGATGAAAGCCGAAGGCCGATTTCGCCGTCCAGGCTCCACCTTACAAAGGCATGCGTTGCGCCAAGCCCGTCAACCGCAACGACCACGGGTTCGTCCCGAGCGAATATTTCCGGGGTCACGACGGCAACCCCGACGATTGAGATATTGGCAATTGCCCCTTCGATGGTGCCGCGCCCACTGATAATTCTGGCATTACCTGGACGTTGGAAACGGGGGGCACGGGGATGACGGCGGCGGATCGACTGACGTTCTTCGCGCAATACCGCATCGACATCTATTGGCATTTCAAACTGAACCCCAGCCTCGCGCCGCCGCACCCAACGCACGATTGCCCAGAAGCATCGGTCTGACCGCAAATCAATTTGGACCCGGTCGCCCACCGCGGGTACTCGGTTCACCTCGATCATCGCGCCGCTTGCGGAGAGATTTCGGACTACACAGAGCTGATCCGGCCCTGTCGAAACGAGCCGACCGACCCGAAAAACCGAAATATGACGGGCACCACCCCGGCGCTCAATATAGCCACGGCGATTGTCCAGCTCCATCGTCGCGGCAATTGTCATGTCGGTGTCAATCTCCTCGTCGTGCCGGTCAAACGATCGGGTTGGATAGGCGGGTCGGGTTGTCATCGTGCATTGTAATCGGCGAGTATTAAGGGATTACAAAAAACATGTTTTTTCCATCGTTTCTGGACGGAGAGGTGTGAAGACGCGCGGGGGCTTTCGTCACCGTGATCGTGATGTTTGTTGATTGCGCCGTGTTTTGCTTGAGCGTGGGCGCGCCTCGCCCTAGATCAGCGGCATGACATCGACCAACGACATCCGCCGCAGCTTCCTGGATTATTTCGCCGCTGAGGGGCATGCCCGCGTGCCGTCCGCACCGCTCGTGCCGCATAATGATCCGACATTGATGTTCGTTAACGCCGGCATGGTGCCGTTCAAAAACGTCTTTACCGGCCTGGAATCGCGGCCCTATCTCACCGCGAGTTCATCGCAGAAATGCGTGCGCGCGGGCGGCAAGCACAATGATCTGGACAATGTCGGCTATACCGCGCGACACCATACATTCTTCGAAATGCTCGGCAATTTCTCGTTCGGCGATTATTTCAAAGAACGCGCGATCGCGCTCGCCTGGAATTTGATCACCCGCGAATGGGGCATTGATCCCAATCGGCTGACGGTGACCGTCTATCATACCGATGACGAGGCGTTCGATCTTTGGCGCAAAATCGCCGGGCTCCCGGAAAGCCGGATCATCCGGATCGCCACCAATGACAATTTCTGGTCGATGGGCGATACCGGGCCATGCGGACCATGTTCCGAGATTTTCTATGACCATGGCGATCATATCCCCGGTGGCCCGCCGGGCAGTCCGGATGAGGATGGCGACCGGTTTGTCGAAATCTGGAATCTGGTCTTCATGCAGTTCGAGCAGGCTGCCGATGGGAGCCGTTCGTCGCTGCCGCGCCCGTCGATTGACACCGGCATGGGGCTGGAGCGCATCGCCGCCGTGCTCCAGGGCGTGCATGACAATTACGATACCGACACTTTCAAGGCGCTGATCGCTGCATCCAGCGCGCTGACGCATACGCCGACCACCGGCGAAACCCAGGCAAGCCATCGGATCATCGCCGATCATCTGCGTACCAGCGGCTTTCTGGTGGCTGACGGCGTGCTGCCCGCCAATGAGGGGCGCGGTTATGTGCTGCGGCGAATCATGCGGCGCGCGATGCGCCATGCCCATCTTTTGGGTGCCAAGGACCCCTTGATGCACCGGTTGGTCCCAGCGCTGGTCGCCGAAATGGGGGCAGCATACCCTGAATTGCTGCGCGCCCAGCCGCTCATCGAAGCGACGCTGGCCCAGGAGGAGACTCGTTTCCGCCAAACGCTGACCAACGGCCTGAAGCTGCTCGACGAGGCGACGGCGGGCATGGCACCGGGCGCAACACTCGCCGGTGAGACGGCCTTCAAGCTGTATGACACGTTCGGCTTCCCGTATGATCTGACCGAAGACGCGCTTCGATCGCAAGGATTTGGTGTCGATCGTGCCGGATTTGATACGGCCATGGCCGAACAAAAACGCGCCGCCCGTGCCGCCTGGAAGGGATCGGGCGAGCGTGCCTCCGACGAAGTCTGGTTTGACATTGCCGAAGAAGCGGGCGGCACTGAATTCACCGGCTATACGAGCGATATCGGTGACGGCACCGTGATTGCGCTGTTGAAGGACGGCGTGCGGGTTGATCGTGCTGGCCCTGGCGATGTGGTGGTGCTGACCAATCAGACACCCTTTTATGCCGAAAGCGGCGGCCAGATGGGCGATGCTGGCATGATCAGCACTGATAGCGGTTTGCGCGCGAGCGTGCGAGATACCAGCAAGGCGGTCGGCCGGTTGCATGCGCATCAGGCGTTGATCACCGCGGGCGAAATCGCCGTGGGCGATACCGTCCACTTGGCAATCGATACCGGGCGACGCGCCCAGATCCGCGCCAATCATTCGGCAACGCATTTGGTGCATGCGGCGTTGCGCGCGCGGCTTGGCGGGCATGTCACCCAAAAGGGCAGCTTGGTGGCGGCCGATCGTTTTCGCTTCGATTTCTCGCACCCAAGCGCGCTGAGCGCCGCTGAGATTGCCGATATCGAAGCCGAAGTGAACCGCCAGATCAGGGGCAATGCCCCGGTCACGACCCGGTTGATGACGCCTGAAGATGCGATTGCCGCAGGAGCAATGGCGCTTTTTGGGGAGAAATATGGCGACGAGGTGCGCGTGCTCGCCATGGGGACCGAAGCGGACGCACCCTATTCGGTCGAGCTGTGTGGTGGCACCCATGTATCGGCGCTGGGCGATATCGCCTTGTTCAAGATCGTCGCCGAAGGTGCCGTGTCGAGCGGTATTCGCCGGATCGAGGCGCTGACGGGCGAGGCGGCACGGCTGTGGCTCGCCGATCGCGATGAGAAATTGCGCGAAACGGCAAGCGTGCTGAAGGCCGCACCTGATGAGGTGCCTGCGCGCGTTGCTGCCCTCGTCGATGATCGTCGGCGACTGGAACGTGAGCTTGCCGAAGCGAAAAAGGCATTGGCGCTGGGTGGCGGTGCTGGCGCGGCACCGGCCGGGCCCGAAACGGTCGGGGGCGTGAACTTTGTCGGTCAGCTTGTCGATGGGCTCGATCCGAAAGGTTTGCGCGGCGCAGTCGATGACGTGAAGACCCGAATTGGGTCGGGCATCGTGGTGATTGTCGCGGTGAATGAGGGGCGAGCCTCTGTCGCGGTGGGGATCAGTGACGATCTGGTCGCCAATCATAATGCGGTTGAATTGCTGCGGATTGCGGTTGCCGAACTGGGCGGGCAGGGCGGCGGTGGACGGCCCGATATGGCGCAAGGCGGTGGTCCCGATGGCGGGCGTGCGGCTGATGCGATCGCCGCGGTCAAAAACGCCCTGATGGCGGAGACAACGACCGCCTGATCGGGTGGTTAGGCTATTGTCCGGCCCATACCAGCGCTGTGATTCGCCATGTGCCTGCAATGCTGCGCAGCGTGGTCACGATGACGCCCTGTTGCGACATTAACTCATCGCCGCGCGCCGAAGCGATCATTGCCGGGCAGACGACATAGGCTTGATCGTCAGCAAGGGTGAAACGCGATGGCGCGCGCAATGTCGTCTGGTTCATCGAAAAATCATGCTTGGCGCAATAGGCCCAGAGCGTTTCCACCCAGCGATCAAAACTGTTCGGGCCCGCCCATTGGAACGGCGCAAACGCATCAATGATCATCATATCGGGCGCTATCAACGCACGCGCTGTATCCGCATCCAGCGCATCCAGGGCACGCCAGAATTGTTCGATTACTGACAAAATCGCGCGGGTGTCGTCGTTCATATCCATGATTTGCGACATAGTGTTGCTTGATTGACGCAAGGTAAAGCCCTTGCACGCCACCGGCTTCGCTTTTTAGCGTGAGAAGATGGAATTATGGGCTGAATCGGCCAGCCAATGACCGAGATGGCTGATACTTGCCATGGTCGCTGCACTATAGCTGCCGCCGGTGAGGGCATAATCCACCGCCAGCAGAATGAGCGTAAGCGCACCAAGGGCCTTGATCATCATGCACGAATAAATGCGCGTTTGGGGTTAAGGCCGGTTGCACAGGGGTGGTGAATCGCGTGGGCAGGATGATTCTGCCCTCACGCCGGATGATCGCTATCGCGCAAGCGACGAAAGCGGGGCTCGCGCATCAGCCCGGCAGCGCCCTTAATCTCTTTGCGCAACGCATCGCGCTTTTCGTGAATCGATGCGATCACGGGGCCGACGGCAACGCCGAGATCCGTCAGTACGGCTTCTGATAGCTGCAGCGAACTCTCCAGCGTCTCCGGCACAGCATCGGTTACGCCTGCGCGATAGAGTTCTGCGGCGTGGTCAACATCGCGGGCGCGGGCAACAATGGTGAGATCGGGCACCCAATTGCGGACCCTTTTGGTTAGCCGGACGGTGAGCACAGGATCGTCCATCGTCAGAATCAACGCTTTTGCGCGGCCAAGATTGAGCCGATCGACCAATTCGGACCGCGCGACATCGCCGAAGATCATGGGATAGCCTTCTGCCCTGGCGGCGATAACGGTATCGATATCGGCCTCTACCGCGACAAAGGGCTGCTGATGGATGCGCAGCATTTCAGCGACCATTCTGCCAACCCGGCCAAAGCCGATGATCACCGTGCCGGGTCCCTCCGCCGGGATGGAAATGCCAAGCGGATCGCCATCGGTGCGGCGTTCGATCCGACGCGCAGCCTGTCTGCCGATCCAAGCGAGCAGGGGCGTGAGCGTCAACCCAAGCGCGGTGACGGTTTCCCAAAAATTGGCAAAATCGGGCTTGATGAGCTGCGCCTGGGCAGCGGCACCCAACACAATCAATGTTGTTTCGGAAGGACTGCCCATCAGCAAGCCAGTTTCTGCGGCAATGCCACCGCGGATGCCGGCCCAGCGCAACAGCCCAAAAGTGACCAGCGCTTTTACAGAGACGACCGCGACAATCGCGAGCAACAGCTCCGGCCAAGCCGCCAGGATCGACCGGAGATCGATGCTCATCCCCACGGTGATCAAAAACACACCAAGCGCCAGACCGTTAAACGGCGCTGTCATGACTTCGACCTCACTGCGATAATCGGTTTCCGCGATCAGCAGCCCGGCGAGCAGGGCACCGACAATGGGTGAAAGGCCGACGGCTGTTGTGGCCAGGCTTGCCACGATCACGACCAACAGTGACGCCGCCAGGAACAATTCAGGGCTTTTGGTGCGCGCTGCCTGTGCGAACAGGCGCGGCAATATGATGCGTCCGCCGATGAACATCAGGGCAATGGTCACCAGGCCCAGGGCAAGAACCCAGACAATCGCCCATGGATCATTGGAGCCATGCGGGGCCAGCGCTGCCAGCGCAAAGATGATCGGCACCAGGGCCAGATCTTCGAACAACAGCATCGCAAAAGCCGCGCGGCCCACCCCGCTGGTGGTGCCTGCAATCGGGAGGACCAACGCCGTCGACGACAAGGCAAGCGCGAAACCCAGGGCCAGCGCACTTGACCAGGGCACGCCAAACAAATGCGCGCCGACACCAATGATCATGCCGGATCCGATCAGCTCAGCCGCACCTGTGCCGAAAACCAACTGACGCATGCTCCACAGCCGCTTTAGCGAAAGTTCGAGTCCGATCGAAAAGAGCAGCAATGTGATACCGAATTCGGCGAATGGTTCGATCGCATCGGCATCGGAAATGGTGACATGCCGTAACCAGGGCATTTTGCCGACCAGTGCGCCCAGGCCGAAAGGGCCAACCAGTACGCCAACCAGGATGAAACCGATCACCGGGCTGATCTTCGCACGGGCGAATGCCGGGATGACAAGCCCTGCGGCCCCCAAAATGACGAGCGCGTCTGAAAAACCGTGACTGTCGAGAGCGATGGTCATGACGGCATCTAGCCTGCCACGAAGCGCTTTGTCAGCCCATGGTGGCTCTTGGACCAATGAAACCCGCATTGGCGGGGGAGGCTGGCTCGCTGCCCTCTACGGTTTCGGTTCGAGGATAATCGGATCATGGTTTGCGAACAGCGCATCAACTGAGCCGCCATTGCGCGCCAGAATTGCTTCAACGCGTTTGCGCCCGAGATAATAGGGCAGGGCCGGATGATCAGCGCCCGCAGCGATCAGCTTTGCCGCCTCGGCATCGCTAAGGCTGCCGCCGCCAGCAACAAAATCGCAATAGCCCTCCACTTTCCAGGCAGGCGCTGATTGCGCGGCCGCAAGGCCGAAATGGCGACGGAGCAGGCCATGCGCCATTTCGTGGGCAATGACTTGAGACAGCGGCCTGACCCCGCCAATCTTGCGCCCGTTGAACGCGAGGTCCCGGATCATGTCGCTGCGGTTGACGATCACAAGCTCCGAACCGGGCCGCGAAATCGCAAACGCGCTTTCGCTCGCTCCCGCGAGCGCGCGCCAGCGCCAGCCACCATTGGTTAGAAGAATTCGGCTGCCTAAACCGGGTGCCGCTATTGCCGAAGTGCCAAGACGTTGGTCCGCCCGCGCCAGCACTACATCCATCGCCGATGGGATCGGGAATTCGGCGGAAACATGATGCTCGCCAATTTGGCGATGAAAGGGGAATGCAAGGTCGTCAGACGGTTGAGGTGCGCTGGCGGCGATCGCTGGCGCTGCAAGGGCGA
>JAIERC010000024.1 GCA_019747165.1 Sphingomonas sp.
TCGCGATCCGGGCGAGACTCGCGATTTTGCGGACGGTGGGAATGTCTACTGCCATGCAGGTGCGGCTAGCATCACGCCTCGCTGCAACGCAACCTATTCGAACGGGTCGCCCACCGGCACGCCGCCGACAAACACCTGGCGGCGCGGCACGGTGCGCACCTCAACCTCTCCATTGACGAACCCCTTGGCCAGCTTGGTCCGCAGGTCGGCCGGCATTTCGGCCGGGTCACCGCGATTGGCCGCCGTCCATACGCCCTTGACGAGCACCAGGCGCGTGACCTGACAATTCGGTGCGATGACCATGCCTGCAGTCGTGGATGATTGCGGCGGTGCCTCAAAACACTCGGCCTGAATCGTCCAAGCCTCGGTCGCGCCGGGTGAATAAAGCAAGGTGCACCGCGTCTTGGGCGTCATCCCGCACGCCTGCCATTCGGGCAATTGCGCGAGCAGCGCCGATGGCACGGGCACCGCTGTGGGCAGGATGCGCAGCCGATCAGCAATCCCGGCTTGAGCCTTGGCCGCCTGCGCCAACTGGTCTGCCTGATAACGATCTGGTGCGGCCATGATCTCCTTCGCCCGCGCAGCGATGGCGGGATCAGCGGCGCGCGCCAGTCGCTTGAGTGCGTCCCTGCCTGGCGCGCCAAAATCAAACCCCAGCGCCTTCCAGTCAAAATTGGCGACGCTGATCCGGCCCGAGGACAATCGCGCGACCTGATCGGCAGTCGACAGGGCGTTAAAGCTCAATAGCGGGGTTGCGAGGAACAGCGCCACAGCTGCCACCGCAAAGCCAAGCACGATGTTTGCCGATCGAGCAAATGGCGCCCACTCGCTCCGCCCGCGCGCCAGCGACACCAGATAGGCCAACCCATAAGCGCTCGCGAGGATCACGAAAGTCAGCGCCCAGAGTCGATCGGGCGTGAAGCCATATTGGTTGATCCTTAAGCCGGTCGCGATCGCCGCAATCACCGCCAGCGGCAGCATCGCCAGCGCAAGCATCATCGCGCCATAGCGCAGCACGGGATTGCGCGCCTCGTCATCAATTCCGTTGCCGATCACCGCATTGGCGAGAATCAGTGCGCCAACCACGCAGCTGAGCAGGATCGGCGTGGTCGATCTCGTCGCCTCCCACAGCGCGCTGAGCCCGGTAAAGGGCAGCAGCAACAGGAACAGCAGCAGCCCGATACCGAGGACGGGCGCGAGCACGCCCAGCACTGCGGTCACCACCCGCTGCAACAGCCGCACGATCCGGTCACGCTCGCGCATCAGCCCGACTGCGCCGCCAAACGCCGCGCCGATCAACAATGCGATCACCCAGTCCTTCTGCAGCAGCTTTTCGAGGAAATCGATTTTGACCAGGTTGAACAAAGCCGCGAGCAGCCAGGCCATCGCAAACACGACGCCGACAAAAATCCAGGCGGCAAACCACAGCACAACATTGGTCCAGGCATGGCCGTGCAGATCGGCATAAGGGAGGTGCCAGCGCCCCTCGTCGCGCGCGGTCTGGAAAATCGGGGCGGCGATGGCAATCGCCAGGAAAAGGCTGGTCAGCCGCCAGCTCCAGAAATCGGGCGAGCCGCCCGGCGTCCCCTGCCAATTGACGATCAGCCCCGCGACCAAGCCGATCAGGATCGTGAAGGCAATTGCCCAGCCCAGCCGTAGCTTTTCAGCAACGAACCCAAAGCCAATCGCCGCCGTGCCGATGCCGATCGCCACCGAGACCCGATCAAGCGGCGGGGCAAAACCCTTGCTAAGCAATTGCTGGATAGCCAGCGCAGCAACAGCGCCAATGCCAGCCAGCAATAATGGCCGCACTGGCCATGCGCCGCCCACCGGGCCATCCTGCTCTGTGACAAAGGCATCCATGTCTGCATTTCCTTCTCGCACAGCCATTAACGCCATAGCCCAAGCTGCGATTGCAGGCGACACATTCGTCGGGCAGAGGAAACGCAGTTGCGATCGGCGGGTTTTTGCTGCACCGCACAAACATCCGGAGTATCTCGTTTGGCGCGCAAGTTTCTTTATCTGATGGCGGTGCTTATCGTCATGGTCATTGCTGGTCTTTTTGCGTTCAGGATGTTCGGCCCGCAGCTGATGCGGGTCGCCTTCGTGCCGTCGGCGCAGTTCGAGCGTCTGCCGGGGGTAAATCCTGGGGTCTATAAGAACGCGAACATGTGGCTGGCGCGCCCCGACAAGCCCGGCAATCCAGCGCTGTGGACGCCGCCAGGCGAAAAGCCAGCCGCCAATCCGCAAGCCGTGATGTTCTTCATTCATCCAACCTCTTATCTTGACCGGACGAGCTGGAATGCACCGCTTGCCGACAAGGTCGCCAATGACCGGGCGGCGTTGTTCCTGCGCGGCCAGGCAAGTGCATTCAACGCCAGTACCGCCATCTGGGCACCGCGTTACCGTCAGGCGACCTTCGGGGCGTTCTTCACCGGCCAGGCGGAAGCACAACAGGCGCTTGATCTCGCTTATGGCGATGTCAGCGCGGCGTTTGACGAATTCCTGCGTGAAATCGGGCCCGATCGCCCGATCATCCTCGCGGGCCATAGCCAGGGTGCGCTGCACCTGATCCGGCTGCTGCGCGAACGGGTAGCGGGCAAGCCGATCGCAAAGCGAATTGTCGCTGCCTATGCCGTGGGCTGGCCAATCTCGCGCAGCACCGATTTGCCGGTGCTCGGGCTACCCGAATGCAGCGCCGCCGATCAAACCGGCTGTATCCTCTCTTGGCAAAGCTTTGCTGAACCCGCCGATCCCAGCCTGATCCTCGATACATTCGATGCCTCCACCGGGTTGAACGGCGCGGCGCGTAAGGGCAGCGCAATGATCTGCACCAACCCGATCACTGGCACGCCGGGCGCGAGCGCGCCGGCAAGCGCCAATCTCGGCACCCTATTGCCATCAAGCGACATGAAAACCGCCACGCTTGTCGCAGGCGGTCTGCCGGCACGCTGCGACGGGCGCGGCTTTCTGTTGATGGGGCCGCCACCCGCGCAGATTGGGCAATATGTGCTGCCCGGCAATAACTATCATGTGTTCGATTACAGCCTGTTCTGGGGCAATGTGCGGGCCGATGCCGCCCGGCGATTGTCCGCGTTTGGCAAAAAGTGATCACCACTGCCGCCGCAGATTTTCGCGCTGTCCTGCCGCATGGCGGGCGGCTGATCGGGCTTGATGTCGGCACCAAAACGGTGGGCACCGCGCTTGCCGATGCCGGGTGGAGCTTCGCCTCACCTGCCCTACTCATCCGGCGAACCAAATTCACCGCCGACAAGGCCGCGATAGCCGCGCTAATCACGCAGCAATCGGTGGTCGGTATCGTCATCGGCCTACCGCTCAATCTCGACGGCACGGATAGTCCGCGCACCCAATCCACCCGCGCCTTCGCCCGCAATATGGACGACATGGGCCTGCCGATTTTGCTGTGGGACGAACGCTGGTCAACCCAGGCAGTCGAACGCCAGATGATCGCTGAGGACATCAGCCGCGCCAAACGCGCCGAACGAATCGACAAGATCGCCGCCAGCTACATCCTGCAAGGCGCGATCGATGCGCTGATGATGGGGTAGATCAGCCCAATCCGCGTTTGTCTATCAAGCTGAGCCGACAGGCCAGATCAGCCTCTCCACTGGCGACCATCCAGGCGTCTCCAGCATCGACAATCCCGGTCGTGAAGACGATATTGTCTAGATACATCATGATTTTGATCGGATCAGTGAGCGTCGGCGCGGGCTCAATCAACGGCGCACGCCCGCCACTGATCGTCCGCCATGGTTCCTCGCGATCGAGCAGCGACTAATAGGTGCGATAAATGCCGACGCCGCCATTCGGCTCCACCCCATGCCACAGGCTCAGCCACCCGGCGGTCGTCAGGATCGGCGGGGCGCCACCGCCGATGCGCACCGCCGCTGGCATCGATGCTGCCGGGCGGATACCGGGCTGTTCGTGCGGCTTCCAGTGGCGCGCATCGGGTGAGGTGGCGAGGTTGATCGATGGCCCTGCGCACCACGGACTGCCAGGCGGATAAGCAAAATATCCATCGCCTAGCGGCCGGGTCTGCGCCCAATAGTGGCCACCAATCAGCCCCTGGAAGATCAGCATGTCCTTGTTCTGATGATCAAGCACGATCCCCTCAAGCTGCCAGTCAAGCGCATTGGCCGAGCTATAGAGGATGGTACATTGGCGTTCCGGGCTGACCGCGCAGGCAGTCATCAGATATCCATCACCGACCTGGGCGATCCGTGCATCCTCAATGCCATAGCATTGATAGGGCGCAACCGGCTCAATCGCGCGATCATAATGCACCGCGACCACAGCATCACCATCCGACGTCAATTCGACGGGTAGCAACCAGGACAGGGAGGTAAGCCCGAACACCGGCCAGTCCTGGCCATAGCGCCTGAAACTGCGCGGATCGCTGGTGTCGACAGCATCGAGCGGCCAGGCATCGAGCTGATAACAATCATCCGCCCAGCGGATCGCATGGACATGGCCGCGCCAAATCGGCGTCCGCAATGCCTCCGCCACGCGCACCATCAGCAGCAAATTGCCATTCGTCAGCCGCGCAAGCCCCGGGTTGAACGCGCCCAGCACATAGGTTTCGGCATCGATGCGCCCGGCAAGCGGCGATCGTGCGAAGTCAACGTCATTCGGCGTGAAAACCAGTCTGTCGCGCAAAATCATCCGGTTTTCCTTCGCCGCCGATCCTCTGGCTGGCAAAGAACCAGACGGTTCACGCCACGACAGGTTCCCGTGCAACCCCCGCCAGCAGGCGGTCGATTGCCGCCCTCGCTTCGGGCTCATCCAGGGTCGGTGCATGGCCGACGTCAGGCACCGTCACTAAAGCAGCATCGCCCAGCACCGCCGCCATGCGCTCCGCAACCGGCGCAGGCAGAATATCAGACAGGCCACCGCGAACGATCAGCACCGGAATTTCTGACAGCCGATTAAGCGCTTGCCACATATCAGGCCCGGCCTCATTCCCCGGCAGACGGAACGGTTCGGCGATCTTCATGTCATAATCGAGCACAATCCGGCCCGACGCGTTAAGCCGATAGAGCCGCTTGGCCATCGCCAGCCAGTCGCCAATCTGATAATGCGGGTACGCATCTGCATTGCTCTCAGCCACGGCACGCGCGGCGTGCATCCAGGTTGGCCAGGCGCTGCTCTTGCCGACGTAAGAGCGGATTCGCGACAAGCCGATCGGATCAATCTCCGGCCCGACATCATTCAGCACCGCACCAACGATCGTCTCTCGCGCCGCCCCCGCCAGCAGCATCGTCACGATCCCGCCCAGCGATGTGCCGATTGCTAAATAACGGGTACAGCCAAGCTCGCCGAGCAGCTTTTCGACATCCTGTACATAGACTAGCGGTACATAGCTCATCGGGTCCTTGGCATAGCCGCTATCACCCCGCCCCCGAAAATCGACGACAAGCACGCGCCATTCGGCCGACAGCCGCTCGGCCAGCACATCGAAATCGCGCGCGTTGCGGGTCAGGCCCGGCAGACAGAGGATGGGTGGTCGCCCAGCAGCGGCGACAGGATCGCGTGGCGCATAGTCGCGTGCGTGCAGCCGGATCCCATCGTTCGACCACCAATATCGATTTTCATATACAGCCATGGTTGCGTCCTTGCGCGCCTAGCCTCCATATCGCCGGATGACCGCCAACCCGCAACCCGCCGCATTCCGCCCTGCCACCGCGATTCTATCGCTGGGGGACAGTTTCTACGATTCCGTCACCGCAGCGGCGTTTCCGCAAACAATCCTGCGCTTTCGCAATGATCGCGCGGCTGCGACAGTCGGGCTCGAGTCGCTCAGCGATGCAGACTGGATCGCCCATTTCGGTCGCTTCGCGCCGCTGCCCGGCAGCCTGACGACGCCGCTGGCGCTGCGCTATCACGGCCACCAGTTTCGCAATTACAACCCCGAAATCGGCGATGGCCGCGGTTTCCTGTTTGCCCAGATGCGTGATGACCAGGGCCGACTGATGGACCTGGGCACCAAGGGATCGGGGCAGACCCCGTGGAGCCGTTTCGGCGATGGCCGATTGACGTTGAAAGGCGGCGTTCGCGAGATTTTGGCGACCGAGATGCTCGAAGCATTAGGCGTTTCGACTTCACGCAGTTTTTCGCTGATCGAGACCGGCGAAGCGCTGGAACGCAACGATGAGCCCTCCCCCACCCGCGGCGCAGTGCTCGTCCGGCTCAACCACGGCCATATCCGCATCGGCACCTTCCAGCGGCTTGCCTATGTGCGCGACGAAGACGGGATGCGGCGACTGACCGAATATGTACTCGGCCATTATTTTGGCGATTTCGGCGAGGGCGAGGATGCCCCGGTGCGCCTGCTTGATCATGTCGTGCGGCGCGCCGCACGGCTAGCGGGGCAGTTCATGGCGGCAGGCTTCGTCCACGGCGTGCTGAACAGCGACAACATCAACGTCACCGGCGAGAGCTTTGACTATGGGCCGTGGCGCTTCAATCCCAGCTGGGACCCCGATTTCACCGCCGCCTATTTCGATCATGCCGGACTTTACGCCTTTGGCCGCCAGCCCGAGGCAATTTATTGGGATGTCATGCAGTTGGCTGTGTCACTGCGGCTGATTTCCCCGGCGGAACCCTTGATCGCGGTGCTGGATAGCTTCGGCGAAAAGTATCAACCCGCCGTGACCGATGCGATTCTATGGCGGCTGGGCGTCTTGCCGCGCTCTAGCGCCGATGACCGGGCGCTAATCCAGGCGATCGAACCCGCCCTGCGTGCGACTGAAACGCCGCTCGATCGATTTTTCCAGGCCAGTTTCGGTGGTCAGATCCCCGAAAGTTTTGGCCCCGGTTTTGCCGACGCAAGGACAATATCGGCGCAATACGCCCCGCGAAAACCGCGCGACCACCCCTATTGGCAGGAAGCTGTCCCTTGTTCGATGTTAATTGATGAGGTCGAATCAATCTGGTCCGACATCGCCGAGCGAGATGACTGGGCAGCGCTGCATGCCAAGGTCCTGAAAATCCGCGAATTGGGCGTCGCGCTTGCTGACTGAATGACGCCAGTTGGCATTCTCGACTAAAATCAGGCAAGAGCGCGCAACAATCGAGAAGAAAGACGAATGGTCGGACAGGAAATCGTCTCCATCGAACCCGCAACCGGGTCCATTTTGTGGCGCCAGATGCCCGGTGACGCCGATACCGAAATATCAATTGCGCGCGCCAGCTGGGCGGGTTGGGCAGCGCAACCGCTCGCTTGCCGGCTCGAAGTGCTGCGCCGCTTTGCCAATGTCGTGCGCGCCAAAGCGGAACCCTTTGCTGATCTGATCGCGCGCGAAACCGGCAAGCCCTTGTGGGAGGCGCGAACCGAGGTCGATTCGGTGATGGCCAAGGTTAATATCTCGGCCACCGCTTATGCCGAGCGCAGCGCCCAGCGAAAAATGGAATCGCAAGGCGGCCGACTCGCGGTTCGTCACAAGCCGCACGGGGTGTTGGCGGTGCTTGGCCCCTATAATTTCCCGGCCCATCTGCCCAACGGCCATATCATTCCCGCCTTGCTGGCCGGCAATGCTGTGGTGTTCAAGCCGTCGGAGAAAACCCCGGCGACCGGCGCGTTCCTGGTCGATTGCCTGCGCGAAGCGGGCGTCCCCGATGGCTGTATCCGGCTGCTGATCGGCGGCCCGGCAGAGGGCAAGGCTCTGGCCGGGCATCCTGATATCGATGGGCTGCTATTCACGGGATCGGCCCGCACCGGCATCGCGCTTAATCGCGCTTTTGCCGACAAGCCCGAAAAGATCCTCGCGCTCGAAATGGGCGGCAACAACCCGATTTTGGTTTGGGATGCCCCTGATCTTGCGTCAGCCGCTGTACTGATCGTCCAATCCGCCTTTACCAGCGCTGGCCAGCGCTGCACCGCTGCCCGGCGACTAATCGTCGATGAACGGCTCCATCAGCCGCTGATGGCAGAACTGTCGAAACTGCTTGAACGGCTGATCGTTGGCGATCCGCACGCTGATCCACAGCCTTTCATGGGCCCTGTGATCGACAATGAAGCCGCTGATCTGCTGACCGAAAGCTTCGTGACGTTGATGTCGCGCGGTGGCCGTCCGGTGCGGCATATGCAGCGCCCGATCGACGACCGCCCTTTCCTCACCCCCGGCATTATCGACGTCACTGAGATGAACGATCGCCCCGATATCGAATTGTTCGGGCCGATCCTGCAAGTCGTTCGCACTGCCAGCTTTGAAGACGCCATCGCTGAGGCGAACAATACCCGTTACGGCCTCGCCGCCTCGCTCGTCAGCCAGGACCCGGCTTTGTACGATCAGTTCTGGGCGAATGCCCGCGCTGGAATCGTCAACTGGAATAAGCCAACCAATGGCGCGTCTTCGTCCGCCCCCTTCGGTGGCATTGGCTGGTCAGGCAATCACCGTCCGAGCGCCTATTATGCCGCCGATTATTGCGCCTATCCGGTCGTGTCCTCCGAAGCGGACCAGGCGCGCGCAACAATTGGCATTGGGCTTAGGGACAGCTGAAAAGCTAGGCTACGCCGTCCCCAAGCAGCCCTGAGTTGCACCGGACACCCACTGCGACCATTTGGCCCGTCATGATGACCGATTACGCTTCTTCCCTCGGCAGCGTGCTGCTCGTTGGTGCTGGCCCGGGTGACCCAGGCCTGCTGACCGTCGCGGCGCGCGATGCGATCCTCGCCGCTGACCTGATCGTGCATGACGGGCTGGTTGATCCGCGCATCCTTGATCTTGCGCCAGCCACCTCGCGCGTTTCGGTCGCCAAGAGCCGCAGCCGCCACACGATGCGCCAGCAAGCGATCAATGACCTGCTGGTCGCCGAAGCAAAGCGCGGCAAGCGCGTGGTGCGGCTGAAGGGCGGCGATCCCTTCATCTTCGGGCGCGGCGGTGAAGAGGCCGATGCCTGCTTGGCCGCGGGTGTACCCGTCCACGTCATCCCTGGCATTTCGGCGGCGATGGGCGCGGCGGCAGGCGCGCTAATGCCGCTCACCCATCGTTCGGTATCAAGCGCGGTCACCTTTGTCGCCGGGCAGTGCCAGGGCCTGTCGGAACAGAATTGGGCGGGCCTTGCCGGCAAGGGCCGCACCCTCGTTATCTATATGGGTATCGCCACATCCGATCTGATCGCCGACAAGCTGATTGCGGAGGGCGTCGCCCCGGATATGCCCGTCGCCGTGCTCGAAAATGGCACCCGGCCCAATGGCCGCGCCTTGCGCACGGTGCTCGCCGATCTTGGCGCGATGATCGCGCGCGAAGGCGTCAAAAGCCCGGCGGTGATCGTCGTCGGCGAGGTCGCCGCGCGCGGTATGGCTACCGAAGCGCTCCAATCCCTTGCCATCGCAGCGGAGGCCATTGCGTGAAGATATTGACTGGCAATGATTTGTCTTCGGGTGACGTCGTCTGGTGGGCCGGCAGTGGCTGGTCGCGCCATGTCGAGGACGCCGCCGATGTCGGCGAAGGCGGTGAGAGCATCGCCCGCGCCGAGGAAGGCGCGCGCCGCGTCAACGTGCCTTACGTCATTGATGCGGAGGCGACCCCCGAAGGCCCCCGCCCCGCGCACATCAAGGACCGCGTCCGCGCACTCGGCCCCACCGTCCGCCCCGATCTGACGCTCAAGCCCGCCGACCCGCAAGCCGGCGAATGGGTGATATGATGGTGCCCCGCCTGCTGCTGGCAATTGTGATGGCGAGCGCGGCGCCTGCGGCGATGGCTGCTCCCGCTGACGGACCAACCGCCCTGTCGACCAAAACCCAGACGCTGCACGTCACCCAGACATATCTGCGCGCCGCGCCCGGCAAGCGCGCCGCGCTGATCGCCTATATCGAACACAACTGGTTCGCGATGGACCGGATCGGCATCGAACAGGGGTTGTTCACGAGCTATGCGCTGCTGGAACGCGCCGATGACAGCCAAGCCGACTGGGATGTCATCGTCGCGGTCGGTTATCCGACGGCGAAAGGCCATGATGCACCCGGCGTCGCTGATGCCTTCAAGGCCATCCGGGCCGCGCACCGCGAGATCAAGGTCGACGGACTCGGCCTGGCTGAACTGGGCACAATCGTCCGCCACTATCCGCTCACCCTTGTTGATCAGGGCCGATAACCGACATGTATAAATATGACCAT
>JAIERC010000055.1 GCA_019747165.1 Sphingomonas sp.
GTTTTTCCGAAGCCCTGAAGCTGATGAAGAAGGGCGAAAAGATTCGCGCCTGGATCAAGCCAGAGCTCGGCTATGGTGAGCAATCGCCTGATCCCAACAAGCTGCCGCCCAATTCGGTGCTGGTGTTTGATATCGAACTGCTCGAATTCCTGCCGGAAAGCGTGCTGCGTCAGGCGCAACAGCAGCAACAGATGCAGCAACAGCAACAGATTCCTGGTGGTCCGCCGCAAGGGGCTGCGCCTTCTGCGCCGGGCGGGCCCGCACCGGGCCAATAATTGCGGATCGTTCGCGGATGCCGGCCATTATCATTGGCTGGATCCGATCGCGGCACTATCGGCCTATTTGTATCGCGCCTGGGACGTTGTGGAATGACGCCGGCCCGCCGCTGAGCGCTTATCCCATCGGCGGCTAACCCACGATAGGGCGGATCGCGCCCGACGAGCCAGATTTGTCAAAACCAGATGCCAAAACATGGCGTGTTGGTTTATCGGCTGTCACCTTGGTGGGTGCAGGGAGAGCAACCGGTTACGCGCGCGACTGCTGGCATTGGCTCAGGCCACTCGCAGCGACGCCCGGGCGCCGCTTCGCGACACTATCTTCTGGCAAAACCAAGGGTGCTCGGCACAAAAAAGGCCGGGTAATTCCCGGCCGATTTTCAAAACAGCGATGACGCGCCACGCGGGATTTATGGACTTGTCGCGAATGCGCCGGCTGCGGCGGCACCACCAATCCCTCCTCCGATAAAGACAGCGCCGAGGGCGATCTTTGCTGTGGTGCTCAACCCGCCACCGCGAAGTACGCCGCCGGCAGCGCCATCCTCACTGCTTGCCTGGCCAGCAAAGGACTGGGCCTGGCCGCACGCCGTGCCGATCGGCAAGATCGAGGTAGGCTGCAGCGATACGGTGCAGCCCATCATCGCCACCTTTGCGCGCGCTTTGCCACGGGTGATCACCCGATCACCGGTGAACAGCGCCTGGCCTGACCGCGCAGCAACGAGTTTGCCATTACGAACGATGAATGTCCCCGCGGTCGCGGCCTGGACCGTGCCAACCGCCAGTACAGGCGTGGTGGATGCGGGCTTAGCAAAAGCCGGGGTCGCCATGGCAATCATTGCCAGCGTTGCAGCGATCGATCCGATCTTCATTGAGGTCTCCAAAAAGGTGAGTCCACAGTCAATAAGAATAATTTTTACCGTAGAATTCACCCATTGTCTAGCGCGATGTCGTCTGGAGAAGTGTTACACCTATAGAGTTATGGTAAGGCTTTATCTGTCCTCTCAGGTCGTGATGTAACGTCGTTCTGATCCTTCAATACAAAGGGCAGTAAGGATTCCTGACGCATAGGCCCCAGTATCAATACCGATCCGGTTGTGTTGCTCATCGGGGCCCGGAGAGATTGTATGGCCGTGTATCACCATGAAAGGGTAGCGCGCTGGGCTATTGAGGAAGTCTTCGCGAATCCAGTGAAGATCAGCAATTGTCTGCTCCTCAACTGCAACGCCGGGCCGAATACCGGCATGAACGAATAAATAATCTCCCAGCCGAAAACTATCCGCAAAACTGGCGATAAATTCGAGGTGCGCTGCTGGAATCGCTTTCCGAAGGCGCTGCAGGGCGGCCTCCGGACTGATGTTCAGCAGGGCTGCGGCGTCGATGCCATAGCTTTCGACGCATTGCCGTCCGCCATAATTGAGCCATTCGGCCAGTTGGCGACCGTCATTGCTCAGGATCCGCAGCAGCATCTCTTCATGATTGCCCGCCAGGAAGATTGGCTGGGCAAGCGTCGATTGCGCGCGCAGCAGATAATCGATCACCCCGGCCGACTGCGGGCCACGATCGATCAGGTCGCCCAGAAAGATGGTGTACTCGCGTGCGGCTGGCCGTTGTTGGCGGTCTTTGTCAATCTTGGCGAGCAGCTCGCTGAGCAGATCGAGCCGACCATGCACGTCGCCAATCGCATAGGCGCGCGTGTTTGGCGGCGTGCTGAACACTGCCGGAGCCGATCGTCCCTGAAAGAGTTTGCCGAATAATCCCATGCCGCGTTCATAGGGGAATCATCGCTGAAATGCCTAGCTGCGGCGTATCATGGGTCAATATTTCATATTGCTGACACACCGATTCTGGCGTTCAGGCCATCTGCGCTGCTGTGGTGGTCGGCATGCGCGACCCGCCGTTGCAGCCCTGCCTAGCGGTCGAAAACGGTGGTCCAGTCTTTGCCGATCGACTGCACCGTGGGAAAATCCTCGCGGGCTGCTGCCATCTTGGCCAGCGCTGCGGGGTTATCGATACAGTGCATCAGGGCGCTGGTAATCGCGCTGGCGCTGACATCGTCAAGCAACAGCCCATTCACACCGTGACGGACGATTGCGGCGCAATATCGTGAGGTGATGATTGGCACCCCCATGGTTCTTGCTTCCATCTGGGTAAGGGCAAAGCCGTCCGAATAGGTCGGCAGGATGAAGACATCGGCCTGATCATAAAAGGACCGAGCAGCTTTATGGGGCACCGATCCGTGGAACCGGACACGCGAATCACGGGCAATGTCTTCGGGAACCGCCATCGCCGTTGGACCAACGAAATCAAAGCATATCGGGATTGCGGGGTCGATCGCCCGGATCGCCGAGAACAAGGGGTAGAGGCCTTTGCGCTGCGTGATTTGCCCCAAGAACAGGACGCGCATTGGCCGCGTCGCATCGAAATGGGCCGGATAGTGACGGGGTGTGCGCGGCCCTGTTGCCCCTTCATAGGCAAGCGGAATAATGCGCATCTTGTCATCGGGCACGCCCTGATCAACCAGCGCCTGTCGCGTCCAGTCCGAATTGACGACGATGACATCGGCAAGCGCGGTTTCCGCCCGCCAGCGCTCCCAATAGGTCGCCGGCCAGCGCGGCAGGTCGTCCGCTGGGTGCAGTCGCTGAATCAGGCGTTCTTCCGAAAGCGCGGGGTCAATCTGGTCCAACACGGTGCGCCAGCCGCGCGATTTGGCATAAGCGAACAACTGGTCACAGGCATAGCTGAAGGCCACCAGGGTGCGGGGCGCATCACTGGTAATCTGTCTCAGCCGCCGCAGCGCCGCTCGCTGGAACAGGCGGTTACGCGCGATTGTCTGGCGGAACACATCCATTCGGCGCAGCCGTAACTGGGCCTCCAACGCCAGCATCTGGGCATTGGGCGCCCAAACTGGTGTGCTGGACAGGGCAGGGTGATATCGGCCAGCCAAGCGCTTGGTCAGCGCCAACGGATGGCCAGGCGGCAACCACCGGTCGGTCATGAAAAGTGCCAATTGCCCTGCGTCGGCGATCGCGCGCGGTACCAAATAATGTTCGCGCGCGCCGATCTGTGCACAAATCCAGCTTTTGCTGGTTGGGACCTCTGCCATGAACCTCCGTTGACGATTAACCGCGCGCACCCTTTTTATTGTGTGGCGGGGATGACGTATTTGCTGCTGTTGCCGATACTGACGGATTATGCACCCATTGTCTGGCAACGCTGGGCGGCATCGAGTCTAACGGCGACAGTAATTCATCGATGACGCACCTCAGCCAATTTCAGATGATTTGAGAATTGCTTTGAACGGCGCAAATTTTGCATTTTCACATCGCCAGTACAGGATCATCAACGGCGTGATTATCGACCCCTGCGAGCAATGCGAAACTCTATTTTGAAAATTTTGAATGATCCTTAAGATAATGGCCCTGATGCACTATGTGTTGGCTCGTCGCGCGGGGGCGAAGAAGGATTGGCAGCTTGCGCGTTGCGGTGATTTTCGACAATTTTGGCCCCTATCATATCGCTCGCTTAACGGCGGCGGCATCGCTGATGACCGTGCTTGGTCTTGAGGTTGCGGGAAGCTCGCAGGATTATGCCTGGGCACGCCCCGCGGGGGATCGACCATTTGAGCATGTGACGCTGTTCCCCGATGGGCCCAGCGCCCAGGCGACGCCGTTTGAGCTTGCGGGGAAGATCGCAGCGGCGCTTGATGCGTTCCGGCCCGATATCGTTGCTATTCCCGGCTGGCATGATCGCGCAGCGCTCGCCGCCCTGCATTGGGTCGATGGCAAGAGTGATGCCGTCCGCATTATTGTGATGAGTGAGAGCAATCGCGACGACGGTCAGCGGTCCTTTCACAAGGAATTTGTGAAGCGACATATTGTAGGCTTGTGCTCAGCCGGGCTGGTCGGCGGCACTCGGGCCGCACGCTATCTTGAAGGGCTTGGCATGGCCCCCGACCGAATCGCGTTTGGATATGACGTCGTCGATAATGGCTATTTCGCCGCCAATGCCGCCGCCGCTCGATCCGATGCAGCGGCAATACGATTGCGGCTGAAGCTGCCCGACGACTATTTCCTGAGCAGTTGCCGGTTCATTCCCAAGAAAAATTTGCCCTTCCTGATTGACGCTTATGCGGCGTTTCGGGCCAGTCGGCAGGGCGATGTTTGGCCTTTGGTGCTGATGGGTGATGGGGAGATGCGGCCCGCGCTGGAGGCGCAAGTCGCGGCGCTCGGGCTAGGCGACATTGTGCGATTTCCTGGCTTCGTCCAATATGAATCGCTGCCCGCTTATTATGGCCTTGCGCGCGCCTTTGTGCTGGCCAGCACTGTCGAGCAATGGGGGCTGGTGGTGAACGAAGCCATGGCTTCGGGATTGCCGGTGCTGGTGTCAAATCGCTGCGGCTGTGCCGCTGATCTGGTGGTCGATGGGCAGAATGGCTTTACCTTCGATCCGGACGATCAAGCGGCGTTGGTCAAGGGATTTACCGCGATTGCTGAGCGTGGCGCGGCGCTTGGTGCTGCTAGTACCGCGTTGATCGCCCCCTGGGGCCCGGACCGCTTCGCCAATAGCCTGGCGGCGCTGGCGCAGGTCGCCTTGGCGGCGCCGCCGTCCCGTGCTTCGGCGATCGCGCGGCTCACGTTGCGATGGTTGGCGCGATGAACATCGGGTTCCTGTCGCCGTCATTGTCGCGCGTGTTGGGCGGCATCTTTGAAATTGAACGCGATCTCGCGCTCGCGCTTGATGCGCTGCCCGATACGCGCGTGACAGCCTATGGCCTGATCGATCATGAGACTGCCAATGATGCGCCCGCCTGGCGCCATATTCCTTGCCATGTCGGCGCGATCAGGGGTGTGCGGGCTTTTGGCTATTCACCGCAGCTGCGGGACATCATGGCCCGCGCGGATGACGATATCCTGCACCTGCATTCGTTATGGACCTATACGTCGGTCCTCGCGCTTTCGTGGAAACAGCGGACGGGGCGGCCCTATGTGACGACCGCCAATGGCATGCTGGAGCCATGGGCCCTCAACAACTCAGTGCTCAAAAAGCGCGCCGCCGCGTTCTGCTACGAGCGCCGCGCGCTGCGGGCGCTTGGCTGCCTGCATGTCAACACTGTCAGCGAGTTGGAATCGGCGCGGGCATTTGGCCTACGGGGCCCGTTCTGCATCATCCCCAACGGCGTCGCTTTGCCGGGGCCGGTCACCATGGACAAGGCACCGGCGGTTGTTCAGTCGATCCGCGCTGGTGATGGCCAGATCATGCTGCAGCTTGGTCGATTGCATCCCAAGAAGAATATCGCCGCAGCGATAGAGGCCTTTACCCAGGTCGCGCCCGCTCACCCGAATTGGCATTTCGTCATCGCTGGCTGGGGCGATGAGAGCTATTGCAAGGCGCTCTACCATCAAGCGCAGAACAGCCAGGTCGCCAGCCGCATCCATTTCACGGGGCCCGTATTTGGGGAGGAAAAGGCGGCGACGCTCGCCGCGGCCAATTCTTTCATCCTGGCATCACACAGCGAAGGTTTCCCGATGGCCATATTGGAGGCATTCGCCAATGCGCTGCCCGTGCTCATGACGCGGCGCTGCAACCTGCACAGCGGTTTCGATAGTGGCGCGGCGATCGAGGTCGGCCCTGACGCGCGTGATATCGCCCGCGGGATGGCGGATATGCTCGCCGCCAGTGATCAGGATCGGCGGGCGATGGGCGCAAAGGGCAGGGGCCTAGTCGAACAACGGTTCAGCTGGGATCACGTCGCGCAGGATATGCGCGCCGTTTATGCGTGGCTCCTTGGTGGCGGCAGCCCGCCGGCGTCGATCGTTGCATGATTGCGTTGCGGCCACGGAAGTCGGGTGCCAATGGCTCGCTTGAAATCGCGCCAATACCAATCAAGCCAATGGCTGTTCGGCAAAGCCAGTCTGCGACAGATTGGTATTCTGACGTGATGCGTATTCAACAGTTGGACCGGTGAACGAGGAAATTCGCTAATTTCGTTGGTAAGTACGATTGTCCTGTCGATTGCCAGCTAAATCGTGGACGTGTTTATGCCGATGCTGCTAGGCAGGGCCAATGGCACCGGACGTATCGATCATATCCGACTTACCTGTCAGCTATTGGCTGGCAGGCATTGTCCTTGGCAGTTTTGCTGTTGAAGCTGGGGTACGGATTCGCGAGAAATGGTCTGTACCAGCGCTGATGGTGTATCTAACGGTATTTGGCTGGTACATGGTCGAGCCAATAATATCTTCTGAAATGCGTGATTTTACCAGCGAGGCGATTAGCGGTGGCTATATCTGTGTTTTGATTTTTGTCATCGCCTTCCGCTTGTTTTGCACCCCGATTGCCAAGGCCATGGCACCGCGGGAAAGCGTGGCCATCAATGCCGGCGATATCCCAGTAGAAACTGTATTGATCGTCACCACGGTCATTTGGCTGGTGCTGTTGGCCTATGGCACGGCGCGAATGGATGGCGATTTGTTTGCGGCGCTATTCCCGGTCGAGGCGCGATCAGGCAATTCAATGTGGTTGCGGGCCGCAGGCGCGGATGCCGGGAGCCTTGGCTTTGTCGTTTCGGTGGCAGGCTATATGTATACGCTTGTTTTATCGTTATTTGGTATGGTTCTTCCGATCCTTAAACGTCGATCATATCAAATACTTTGCATTGCCTTGATACTGATTTCATGGCCCTATGCGTTTTTGCAGGGTAGCCGGAATATTGCGCTCGCCGTATTCATTCCGATGATATTTTCATTCTTATTTTTTAGTAAAATACGAATTTATTTAAAAACATTCATCGCAATTTGTGCAGGTTTTTTCCTTGAATGGTCAATGCGTCAAATTATTACCTATCGTAATTTTGGATTTAATTATGATGGAGAAATAGAAAGTAACGGACATTCTGGTCTGAATATGGCAACGGAGCTTATATATTGCAGATCATTTGTCGAAAATGATGTTCTGCAGAAAACATATGGGTCGCATATTTTGGCTGATATGTTGAACTTTGTCCCTCGGGTCATCTGGACAGATAAACCATTGCTGGGAATCGATTATGCGATTGCCCGGGGCTATGGCGGGGGCACCAGCGATATCGGCGTTATCGCAACCATTTCTTCGGGCATGATTGGCCAGGGCGTCCTGGAATTCGGGCCCTATATCGGGCCGATTTTCAGCGCCATGTTGATGGCATTGTGGTCGGGGTGGTTATCGCGCCTCTACGCTCAGGGTACCGTTACACGGGTGTGCCTGTTTCTGGTCGGCATGGGGCTGACCTTCAACCTTGGCCGCAACATTACCTTGCTGGTGCTCTGGCCAATGGTGTTTGCCTTTGGGTTGGTGCTGGTGCTGGAATATTACGCCAGGCGCCGCCGCCCGCTGCCTGAAAGGGTTGCTTTGGATTTCTGAATTGTGGCCCGCGCCGCGCGCCTCGATAATGGGGTTGTCAGCGATCGGCGCGTTGGTGCCAGGCCCAGGCGGTTTCGACGATTGACTCGATGGCGCTGTGCTGCGGGGCCCATCCCAGCACTGTTCGCGCTCGCGTGGCATCGCTGATCAAAATCGGCGGATCACCATGGCGTCGCGGTGCCAGACGATAAGGCACGTCCAAACCAGTCACCCGTTTAACCGCTGCCACAATGTCCAACACAGAATAGCCGCCGCCATTGCCCAGATTGATCGCTTGGGAGGGTAATCCCTGATCGATCGCCGCGAGCGCCAGGACATGGGCGGCGGCAAGATCGCTGACATGGACATAGTCGCGCAAGCAGGTGCCATCCGGCGTATCATAATCGCTGCCGAATATCGTCAAGCGGGGGCCACGCCCAGTTGCGGCCCGAATTGCCAGCGGAATCAAATGGGTTTCGGGGTCATGCGCTTCGCCAGTTTCCTGATCGGGATCGGCCCCCGCCGCATTGAAATAGCGCAGTGCAATCCAGTCAATTTCATGGGCAGCACCGAAATCGGCGATCATCCGCTCGGTCATCAATTTGGAGGCACCATAAGGGTTGATGGGGTGTTGGGGCGTTGCCTCCGTAATTGGGAGGTGATCGGGGATGCCATAGGTCGCGCAACTGCTCGAAAAGACCAGCCGATTGATGCGGTGATCGCGCATCGCTTCAAGCAGCGTCAGGGTGCCTGCAACATTGTTACGGTAATATTTGCCGGGGTCACTAACCGATTCGCCGATATAGGCAAAAGCGGCAAAATGCATGACGGCGTAAGGACGATATTGCTCGATAACGGCATTCATTTTTGCGCGATCGGCAATATCTCCCTTTTCAAGATTGCCCCATTTCACGGCTGATTGATGACCATGAATCAAGTTGTCATAGACAACCGACGCATATCCCGCAGCGGCAAGTGCCTTGCATGTATGACTACCAATATAGCCTGCCCCACCCGTGACAAGGATCGTCTTATTTTCAACCATCATTTATAATTTCTGCTGCCGCGAGAATCAGGGAAGGAAATTCTGCATCGATGCATTTTCACAGTCGGCATGGGTTTATATACGCGCAGATCGAGTAGGCGCGGTGAAAATAGCAGCCTAGTCCGCTTTTTCCCAAGCGTTGCACCTATCATGATTCTGATGTTTGATAGCGGCAACGGTTAAGTTAAAGCGGGATTGCAAAGCGTCCATAGTTGTGCCGATGTTCGCGGAGAGCGTATGAAAACTCACCGATTTGATAAGTATATTGTGACCATTAAGCTAGATCGGGGCCATAAAAATATTATACGTGGGATGATCGGCTTGGCTGCTGTGGTTATGGTGAGTGCCTGCGCAACAAAAGGTGGAAAAGTTCCCTATTCGCCTGCTAATTTTGGGGCACCAGATGCCTTAGCCGTTTTGCCGGCAACAGAAGCCTATCGGATTGGTCCGTCAGATATATTGGCCGTTAATGTGTTCGGCGTGCCTGAATATTCGAATGATTTTCTGGTGGACAGCCTTGGACGCATACAATTGCCGCTGATCGGCAACCTCCCGCTCACCGGTCGCACCCCAGATGAAGCTGCGCAGGACATAACGACAGCGCTGGATAAAACCTTTTTGCGGAACCCGCGGGTTCAGGTGCAAATCAAGGTAGCGGCGAGCCAACGCGTGACGGTCGATGGGTCCGTCGGTGCGCCCGGGGTGTATCCGATTGGAACCAACCCCACGTTGCTGCAAGCCGTCGCGCTCGCCAAGGGAACGACGGATGGGGCGAATCCCAGACGCACGGTCATTTTCCGGACGATCAATGGCCAGCGCATGGCTGCCGCCTTTGATCTGACCGACATTCGCCGCGGCATCAGCAAGGATCCAGAAATATTCGCCAACGATATCATCGTCGTTGACGGCAACGCGAACCTGAAAACATGGCAGCTAATTTTGCAGACATTGCCACTGACGGCGGTCTTCGCCCAGTTAGCGTTATGATGAAAAGGGGCAGGGGCGCATGAACCTGATCGCTGATACAGACGCCCCTCGTGATCATCGGCAGGAGTTGACGGTGCCGACGGGCGACGCTGTGCCGATGGTGCATACGCGTGTTCTGCAACCGCATTTTGCGGTGCCACAGCCGGAACTGCCGACTTTTGGGCTGCGCGAGATCGCCCGGATCCTTTACCGGTGGCGCTGGCTGATTCTGGTCGTGATCCTGGCAGCCGTCACGCTTGCTGCGGTCATCACGTTGCTGACGCCGCCGAAATATCGGGCGATCGCTTCGCTGGAAATTACGCAGCCCGCTGCTGAGCTGATCCAGGGGGCGGGCGTGCAACCCATCGCGCTGCGGGACCCACAATTTCTGACGACGCAATATGGATTGCTGCGCAGCAAATCCTTGGCGCGGCGCGTGGTTAGAAGCCTTAATCTGGCAAAAAACCCGGCGCTCGCCCCGCAAAATGCTGCTCCCAGTGCACGCGAGGAGATTGCGACGGCCCGCGTTGCCGGGAATTTTGCCGTGTTGCCGGTTGCAACCAGTCGGCTGGTCGGCATCAGCTATACCAGCAGCGATCCTGCCT
>JAIERC010000286.1 GCA_019747165.1 Sphingomonas sp.
GGCGGGTCGGTTATGATCCGGTCTATGGCGCGCGGCCACTGAAACGCGCGGTGCAGCGTTACTTGCAGGACCCGCTCGCTGACCTGATCCTGTCAGGCGCGGTGAGGGATGGGGCGTCTATCCACGCCGAAGAGGGCGATGGGGCGCTGGTGCTGACGGTGGCCTGACATCGGCAGGAGGCCAGTAGCGGACAAAAAAAGGGGCGCGGAAACACCGTTTCCGCGCCCCAATATGTGATCAAATTACGAGTTTAGAAAGCAACACGCGCTGAGATCGTGAAGCGACGCCCGACCGTGTCGTACAGCGACGGGAAGGTATTGCCGCTGTTGAAGCCGGTTGAACCAATCGTGTTGCCAACATCAGGTGCGCTGAGATCGAGCAGGTTATCAACCGTCAGGTTAAAGCTAAGGTTGCCGTTGACCCGCACGCCTGCCGAAAGATCCAGATAATTATAGGCCGGAATCTGGCGGTAAGCAGGGAGAATGGACGCCGGGTTGGTCGACCCAAAGCTGCCCACAGTGCCGGCGGCAGGCTGTGCTGCGCTGGTGCGCGGTTCATAGCTGACCGGGTTCAGATGGCGCCAACGCAGCGACATGTTGAACTGTTCATAGGTAGCGGTTGTCCGCAGGTTCCACGTCCATTGCGGCAGCACTGGATCGCACGACACGCTGTAATAATTGACGCATTCGCGGATAAAGCTCGATGGAGTCGCCTGGAAGCGGCTACGATCGGTATAGTTACCGTTGAACAGCCAGTTCACGCCGACCGGGCCGAAATCACGCGAATAGCCGACCGAAAAATCAACCCCGCGCGTTTGCAGCGTGCCGAGGTTGGACGACTGGGTGATAACACCAAGCGTCGTCGAGGGATCACCGCTGAGACCGCCGGTGAGCGGGTTACGACGGATTGCCGTGCAACGGATATCGGTTGGGCTCGTCTGGCTGAAGCAGCCATTGACGATGTCACCGATGGTTGGGCTCGAAATCGCGCCGACGACGTCGATCTGATACCAATCCACAGTCGCCGTCAGGTTCTTCAGGAAACCAGAGCCCTGAAAGACAATGCCCGCCGAATAGGTCGTAGCAACTTCCGGTGCAAGCAATGGGTTACCACCACCCGTGGTGTTGATCTGCCCAGCGATTGGCGCCGGGATCGATCCGTTACGGCTGGCAGGCAAACCAACTGCAGCAAGCTGAGCGACGCAGATTGCCGAAATCGCAGCGGCCGTACCACTTGCGCCCTGGCACGGATCAACGGCCAGATTGTTCAGCCCTGTAGAAACAGGGGCAAACAATTCGCCAAGGTTAGCCGCGCGAACAGCCCGGGTATAGGAACCGCGAAACTTGATTTCAGGGATCGGCGAATAGCTACCACCGTACTTATAGGTCAGGTTGTTTCCTGAGTTGGAATAATCAGAAAAACGGATCCCGGCATCGATGGTCAAATCATAGATGAACGGGCGGTCTTCGACGATGGGGAGGTTGATTTCGCCGAAGACTTCGGTCGAATTGAACGCGCCGTTAATCGTGTTGAACGCACCGCCCGAACCGAGCACCGCACCAGGGGTCTGCGAGGGAAGGTCGCCGAACTGGCCACCGGCGTAATTACGATATTCAATGCCCCCAGCAACAGAGATTGGCTTTGAGGTAAAGGGCAGCGCATAGCCAAAATCGCCGCTGACCGTGCCCTGAACGTCAGTGAAGGCGGTGTTCACGAACGTTGATGTCGGGATACCAATGAAGTTGAGCTGGGCCTGGCTGATCGAACCCGCAGCACCAAACAGATTGACTGGAACGCAGCCGGCTGGCGAACCGGCCGGGCAGTTGCGCAGACCCGCCTGAACGTTGGCAGCCAAAGCCGTGTTGGTGTTGACCGTCGTGCGGCTCGTCTCACCATATTGAACGAAGGCATCCCACTTGAAATTCCCGATCAGCTTACCGCGCAGGCCAGCATTGATCTGGAACACGTTCGACGTGGTGGTAGCGATGCGCGGACCGCTTTCAACGAAGCGCCGCGCGACGATCGCTGTAATCTCAGTGCCCGCCGCAACGGCTGCGGCGCAGTCTGCGATGCCTGCAAAACCGCAGAGTTGCGTGCGCTGTGCCGCCGACAGGAACTGGTTGTTGAGCGGGACCTGAAGCTGATTGGTGAACGACCCCGTCGGGGCGAGGTTCTGAGTCACGCGCGACCGGGCGTAAAATGCCTCGGCATAAACCTCGACATTCGGCACCAGTTCATAGTGCGACGCACCATAGATCGAATAGCGATCGAGTGGCGTCTGATAATAATTGAGCGGGTTGAAGTTAAAATCGGAGAGACCCGGGGCGATTGTGCCAGTAGCTGGATCAAACCGAGCCCCAGCGGCGAATGGACCGGTTGTCGGCAGCGGCGAGAACAGCGATGCTGGGACGGCCGTGTTCGAACCCTGTGGCAGGCCAGTGGTTGAGGCGCGCGACACCAGGCCAAGCGGGCGATCGCCTTGCAGCACCGGGTCGGTCTTGGTGTAGCTCAGACCGAGAACGACGTTACCGCGACCATCTGCAAAATCTGCACCGGTGGTAAGGTCGAACCGGAAGTTGGCACCGTCGCCACGTTCGCTGATGCCGTAATTGGCGCGGAAATCGACACCCTTGAAATTGGGGTTCGTGATGAAGTTGACCAGACCAGCAACAGCATCGGCACCATAAGAGGTCACGGCTCCGCCCGTCAGCACGTCAGCGCGCTGAACAAGCGCGACGGGGATGATGTTCAGATCGACGACGTTGTTGAGCCCGGTCGGGACAATGCGGCGACCGTTGAGCAGCACAAGGTTGCGGTTGGCACCCAGGCCGCGAAGGTTGAACGAGGCCGTACCGTTGGTGCCATTGTTGACACCGGGGTTGATGCCTGCGGGCGTGCCGGGAATGTCACGCAGCAGCACTTCAACCGATGTCGGCTGGCGGAGATTGAATTCCGCTTCGTTAATCACCGAAACCGGGCTGGACAGCACCAGATCAGGGCGGGCGATGCGCGAACCAGTAACGATGATGTCGCCGCCCGATTCGGTGGTTTCATCCTCTGTCGCGGGCGCATCCTGCGCGAAAGCGGGCGCCGCCGACAACAGCGACCCTGCGACGATGGTTGATACCATCAGGGCGCGGTAAAACGTGGTTTTCATTACTGTATTTCCCCTTTGTCGGGAGGTTCGCGGGCTCACAATTGAGTCGTGATGGCCGCAAATGCCCGGTTATTGACTGGCTGAGTTATCTGGGGAGCTAATTGAAAGTCAAGACCGAGGCGCACGAGCAATAAAGCGTTACGATTTAGAAATGTTTTGATACATTTCGGGCGCTGACGTGCGACTCTCTATGCTTTGTACGCCATGTTGCTTGGTTGCCGAGCGGTTCAGCATCACGTTTACGCCGTGTTGCTAGACCGATGAGCGGCTTGGCATCGCTTGTACGCTATGTTGCTTACAGCTACGCTGCTGTCTGCCCTCGCACGGTAAAATGGGGGCTGTGATTGGAGGGATCATGCGATCGTCACAGGCCATTGCGCTTGGTGTTGCCCTGTTCGTGGCCAGACCGGCAGTCGCGTTTGCGGTTGAGCCAAAGCCGCTCGACAGGATCGGCGCTTGCAGGAGCGTCGCAGACGACGCCAAGCGGCTGGCCTGTTTTGATCAGGCGGCAGCGGCGCTTGAGGAACGCGTCAAGGCCAAGGACGTGGTTGTCGTCGATCGCGAATCGCTCAAACAGGACCGCCGTCGGCAGTTCGGGCTGGTGAATGCGGAAGACCCGACATATCGTGCCGCCGGCGTCAGCGAGCCTGCCGAATTAAAGGGCAAGATTTTGTGGACAAAACCAGTCGGCCAGTTTCACCGAATTTCAGTGGAAGGTGCAGGGGTCTGGGAGACAACTGAGTACACATTCAGGGCCCCTGTCGCAGGCGGTGACGTTGTCATCCGCAAGGGCGCACTAGGCAGCTACAAGATTCAATACGGGCACGAGATCCTCAGAATTCGTCGGCTTCAATAACTAAAAAAAGCCCAATAGGACCGCTTGCGGCGATCTAACCACAAGGCAATCGACAGCAATGCTGATTGGTTCATCTTGGCACAGGCCAATCACCTGGTGCTGGGCCGATCAGCGTCACCTCCGAAGAATGAGGGATAGGTTCGCCCCGAGCGCGCATGGCGCTCAGCCTAATCCCATTGCCAGCCATGCAGCGCGCTGGGGCTGGAGCGCCCTGATCTGTCGAGGTTGAACGGCAAAAAAGGGGCCATCTCGCGACAGCCCCTTTTCCGTTAGTCATCCAATACGGGCTTAGAAGCTGACCTTCACACCTGCCCGGAACGAACGGCCATAGATGCCGTTGCCGGCTTGAACGGCGTTGTAGAGATACGCCCCATAGGTGACCGGGTCGATTGGTGGCAGGCGATCAATCAGGTTGAGCACGTTGCCATAGAGCGTGAACTTGTCGTTGATCCGCGCCGTCACATTCATGTCGATCGTGATGTAGCTCTTCACGCGGGTGCCGGTGCCGGGATAGCCGGGCGCAAGCCCGCCATCGAGGTAGCCAGTGCCCTGATCCTGCGCCGAAAGATCATAGCCGGACGTGTAGTTCGCCGTCGTTGTCAACGCGATCGGGCCACGCTCAATCGTGTTGGTCCAATGACCACGCCAGCGGAACGTACCAGTGCCGGCCGTCAGGTTGAAGTTGCCCAGCGTATCAACATAGGTTTCCTTGGTGCCGTCCGGGAAGGTCGTGCTCAACTCCAGGATCAGGCTGGCTTCCAGATCGGTCGTGAACTTGAAGTCGCCAAAGTTGAACCTGCCGTTCGCGCCGAAATCAATGCCTTCAGACTTTTGTTCATTGGCATTGATCAAGGACGACTGAACGAACGCGATACGTGGACGAAGCGTTGGGTTGTTCACATCCGGTGCGTCGGCGACCACATTGTACCCAGCCGGGATTGGCTGATTGGCATAATAAGCCGCCACGGCGGGTGCCGACGATGGCGTGGTGATCACCCCCGTCTTTTTGATGTTGTAATAATCAACCGTGAACGACACGTTTTTGAACGGCTCGAACAAGATGCCGGCAGTGAAGCTGCGCGACTTTTCAGGCTGAAGATTGGGCGATGCCAGGGTCGTCAGGCCAATCGAATAAGCCGTCAGATACGCCGGGCACGCCGTTGCAGCCGTGGCATTCACTGCGCAAGCCGCACCATAAGGGGCACGGAAGGATGCAGGAATATTGGTCACCGACTGCGACACGAACCCGGTAGTGGGTAGTGCGTTGGCTTCACCAAAGGCCGGGATGCGGAAACCGCGCGAATAGGTGCCACGGATAACCAACTGGCGGATCGGCTTTATCTTGACACCGAACTTGGGCGAGAAAGCATTCTGGCCCGACGAATAGCTATCGTAACGACCAGAGGCATTCAATTCGACCTGGTCGATAACCGGCGCGTTGACTTCATAAAAGCCCGACGCGACGGTGCGGCTACCAACCGTACCAAAGGCGTTGAGCGTGAAGTAACGCTGGGTCGGCCCGTTGATATCCGAGTTGGCGCTGGGGGCATTGACGGCTTCGTAATAGACCGAACCGCCAACAGCCACCTGGAGCGGACCGCCGGGCAGATCATAGACCGCCTTGGTCAACGATATCTGGCCCTGATAGAGATCCGACGACGCGTTATTGGCATTTGTTGGGGTCAGATAATCCTGTGTCGCCTGATTGTTGGCGAACGGATTGACGAAGTTATACGAACCATCGTTGATCACATCGAGCAGATGCTGGATGTAAACATAGCCCGTTTGCTGGCGAAGCAGATCGGTGTGCATCGCGGTGAAATCAGCCTTGTAGCCGATATCATCAAAGATGGTGCCCGAAGCACCGAATGCAGCACGATAGACGCGGCTGCGTGTGAGGTTGCCGGTGAGCGTGTTAGCCAAGCTGCCCAGTACCAGCGCCCGTTGACCGGCCGCAGCAAAGGGGTTGTTGGGGTTCAGCCGACCATTGGTCGCCGAACAGGTAACAAGCGTACCGCGTGGGCAGACAAAGACCGGAAGCGACAGGACGAACGATCCTGGTGCGCGGATCGCCGCTGCGCTTGACGTCGAGAATTGTGGAAAGAAAATGCCGGTATTGGCATTGCCGCGGATCGTGGGGTGGGAACCAGTGAACGACGATGTCGATTGCTGGAAGTTCACCGCAAAATAAGCTTCGGACGCATCACCGACCTTAGCGGTAAAGCGTGCCGAACCACCGAAGCGCTCAATATTTGGCGCAACCGTCCCATAGGCGTTGACCGGATCCTCTTGGCAAACCGTGTTCGGGATATTGGCGTTGAGGCTCCCCGTACGATCAGCCGCAGTTGGAGCATAAGGAATGCCCGCTAAGCACTGGCCCGCCAGTAACTGGTAGCGTGTACCGGGGATCGATGCGTTCGTGATCGCATCGGCCGGACGGACATAGATATTGCCGCCATTGGTCGCGTTAAGTGTGCCGTTATTAGCCAACAACCCATTGGTACCAAAGCCATAAAGCTGATTGTTGGGACCACCAATGGCGCGCTGGTCAGACGAGTTAAACGGCGCTGGAAGATCGCTATTGTTTACTTCGTTGCTGCGATAATAAAACCCGCTAATGTAGGCGTTATAGCCCTTTTCATCGAGGTCACCGATACCGGCCGTCAACGTCACCCGCTGATTGTCGCCAAAGCCGCGCTCGGAGACACCGGCTTCGACACGCGCCGAAACGCCCGTAAACTTGCGCTTGGTAATGATGTTGACGACGCCTGCGATCGCGTCGGCACCATAGCTCGACGATGCACCGTCGCGCAGCACTTCGACGCGCTCGACGATATCGTCAGGAATAGTGTTCAAATCGACAAAGTTGCGCGAGCCGTCATCCGCGAGCGGATAATAAGCGGCGCGCAGGCCATCGAACAGCACCAGCGTCGAGTTGGTGGACAGGCCACGCAGCGAGATTGACGATGCGCCGCCGGCGAAGGCGCCGTTCGCGGTAAACGAGTTGGTCAGCGACGGCCCGTTGTTCGACGCGAGCTGCTGCAGCGCGTCCTGAACGGTGTTGATGCCGCGCTTGTCGAGATTTTCCTGGGTCAACGTCGTTACCGGCGAAACACCCTCGGTGTCAGTGCGGCGGAACAGCGTGCCGGTCACCACGATATCAACGTCACGATCAGCAGCAGCCGCTGCGGGCGCTGTCGGCGCCGTCTGCGCAAAGGCGGGTGTTGCCCCGATAGCGAGAACCATCGGCGCTGCTGCGGACAGCAACGCCATTTTCCGCGCGAATTTTGGTGATTTTGCCAAGTCTTTAACCCCTGTTTTAACCCCCCACCCTGCTCAGTGGCAAGGCGATTGGGTTGTTGGTCAGCCGCCGACCTCCACGGAACGGAGGATCAGCGTTGGGGCTAGACTGGACAGGAAGGGGTGAAGTGTAAACGAATCTTTCTGAAAGATTGCTGAATCTTTGCTGTTATGTATCTAAAATGCAACATTACGCGCTTGGGCGTGTAACCGTTGCCGGGTGAATGATTGCAGACGCTAGAAATGCGGACAGGGCATAGCGGCGGCGCCGCGGCGCCGACCATCGCCAGGGGCTATCGCTACCGTTATTGGACGACGGGCATCGGCCCCGCGAGCAGCAGCGGATCGATCCGGCTGTTGTGCCATTTTAGCGACCAGTGCAGATGCGGCCCGGTTGCCCGCCCGGTCATCCCGACGGCACCGATCCGCTGGCCGCGCTTGATCGTTTCGCCGACCCGCACATCGATCCGCGAGAGGTGGAGGAAGGCGCTGTTGAGCCCCATGCCGTGATCGATCATCAGCAAATTACCCTCCAGCGTGAAGGGGTGATCAGCGGCCAGGATCACCACGCCATCGGCCGGCGCGATCACGGGCGTGCCGATCGGCTGCGCAACATCGCTGCCCGAATGATAGCTGCCCGCCTCGCCATTTTTATAGATGCGCTGCGACCCGAACATGCCGGAGAGCCGCCCGACCACGGGCCAGAGAAATTGTTGCTGCCAGCCGGCCGAATTGACGCTGATCTGCCGGGCGGCATTGATCTGTTCAAGCTCGGCAGGGCGCAGCCGGTCGAACTCCTCGCTGGGCTGGGCAAAGCGCGGCAATGAATTGAGCCGTTCGATATTCCATGCCCGCTTGGCCACGGTCAGCACTTCATCGATCTGGCGTCCATCTTCCAGCGTGGCCGACAGGGTCGCGCTGGCTGGCGCGTCGCGATCAAAAGCGATCAGGAAGCGGCCATCCGCCGTCATCGGCAGCGGCGCGCCATTAAAGCTGAGCAAGGTGGTGCCGGCAGGGACGGTGCCGATCACCGTGCCGCCCTGGATCATCGGCCCGGCCAGGCGAAAGCTTGTTTGTGTCAGCAGGCGCTGATTGGCGGCGGAGGCTGACGGGGGCGTCACCTTTGCCGGGACAGTTGTGGTTGGCGTGGGTTTGGTGGCCGGTTTGGCAGGCAGGGTTGCTGAGCGTTCGGCGGCAGGCGCGATGCAGCTGCCCTGGATGATCAGGATGGCGACCCCGGCGGCAAAGCGTCTGGCGCGATGAATGCCCCCCGGCCGCCTCATGCTGGCGTCATCGCCGCCATCGCTATCGCGGCGCTGGCATAGGGCTGTTGCAGCGCCACGCTCCAATAGCGCAACGCGTCGAGCGGAATGCGCTCACCCGTCACCGCGCAATCGACGTGATCGCCCGGCGCCAGCACGCGAAAGCTGTTCGCCATATAATGCAGCCGGGCGGCGCGATCAGTATTCGACATCAACATGGCGGGCATTCCTCAACGGGCCGACGGGCATCTGCCCAGATGCGGTCCCGATATGTTATAGCAGGCTGGGCTGGGCGCCGACGGGTTTATCATAGGGCTTTGGCGCCGTGCGCTCAACCCGCGCCGCCACCGCCCCATCCCCAAAGTGGAGCATCAGCGCGCCCGCCGCCCGGGCTTCTGCCGCCGTGGTGACCACCCCGCCGCCCCGTGCTTCGACCAGGACATAGCCCCGTTTGAGCAAGCCCTTGGGATTTAGCGCATCAAGGAGCTTGCTGGTGCGCGCCAGCCGATCGCGCGCGCTCGACAGCTGCCGAGCGAGCATCGCTGGCCGCAGCACCGCAGCAGCGCGATCAAGCTGGCGGCGACCACGGGTTACCCGAGCCTCCAGCGCGCGATCGAGCCGTTGGCTGAGATCATCGAGCCGTTGCCGCTGCGGCCCGAGCAGGGCGTCGCGCCGGGGCAACAACCGCGCCAGCGCCGTCAGCCGTTCGCGACCGCGCTCCTGATAACGCCGGACGCAGCGTTCAGCGCGCAAACCATAACCCGCAACAGTCGCGATCAGATCGGCGCGCACCGGCACCGCCATCTCGGCGGCGGCGGTTGGCGTCGGCGCGCGCAGATCAGCGGCAAAATCGGACAGGCTGGTATCGGTTTCATGCCCAACTGCCGAGATGATCGGAATCGAGCAGTCCGCAATTGCGCGCACCACCACTTCCTCGTTGAACGCCCAGAGATCCTCGATCGACCCGCCACCGCGCGCGACAATCACCAGATCGGGGCGCGGCACCGGCCCGCCCGGCGCAATCGCCTCAAAGCCGCGCACGGCGGCGGCGATTTGCCCCGCTGCCGCCTCGCCCTGCACTGCCACTGGCCAGACGATGACATGGCTGGGGAAGCGATCCGCCAGCCGATGCAGGATATCGCGGATCACCGCCCCGGTCGGCGACGTCACCACCCCAATTGTGCGCGGCAGGAAGGGCAAGGGTTGCTTGCGCGCGGGATCGAACAACCCCTCGCCCGCCAGCTTCGCCTTCAGTTTTTCGAACAGCGCCATCAGCGCGCCTTCGCCGGCCAGCTCCATCCGATCGATCACGATCTGATATTTGGAACGGCCCGGATAGGTGGTGAGCTTGCCCGCGGCGATCACTTCGATGCCGTCCTGCGGGGTAAAGGCCAGCGCATTTGCTGCCCCTTTCCAGATCACACCGTCGATCACCGCGCTGTCATCCTTTAGCGCCAGATAGACATGGCCCGACACCGCACGCTTATAGCCCGATATCTCGCCGCGCAGCCGGACATGGCCGAATTCGCCTTCGACAAAGCGTTTGAGCTTCATTGAAAGCTCGCCGACGCTCAAAGGGGCTGCATTGTCGCCGGGGAACGTCTCGGCTACCAGCCGGGCGCTGCCGCCAGTGTCGTCATCATCGGAGAAACTATTGACCATGAACGTCCTGTTGATCGGATCGGGCGGCCGCGAGCATGCGCTGGCATGGAAACTGGCACAATCGCCGGGCCTGTCCACCCTCTATGC
>JAIERC010000436.1 GCA_019747165.1 Sphingomonas sp.
ATGGCGTCCAGATTCACAGCGCCAATGGCTATCTGATCGATCAGTTCCTGCGCAACGGCGCCAATCACCGCGACGATATCTATGGCGGGTCGATCGAGAACCGCACGCGCTTGCTGCGTGAAGTGACCGAACGGGTGGCGTCGGTTGCCGGAGCGGATCGCACCTCGGTCCGGCTATCGCCCAATGGCGATTCGCAGGGCGTGGATGACAGCGATCCCGCGCCGTTGTTCACGACCGCTGCCAAGATCCTGAGTGAGATCGGCATCGGCTTTCTTGAATTGCGTGAACCCGGCCCCGACGGCACCTTCGGTCGCACTGACGTCCCTCGGCTGTCGCCGGTCATTCGGGAAGCCTTTGCTGGCCCGCTGGTCGTCAATTCGGATTATGTCACCGCCGAAGCCGCACAAGCCGTGATCGATTCCGGCGTGGCGGACGCGGTCAGCTTTGGCCGCACTTTTCTGGCCAATCCCGATCTGCCCGAACGACTGCGCACTGGCGCGCCGCTCAACGAGGGTAATTTCCGCACCTGGTATAGCCAGGGGCCTGAAGGGTATATCGATTACCCGTCACTGGAATCGGTTGCGGCTGAATAGGTTTTTGGTTCGCGCAGAGGACGCAGAGGACGCAGAGAAGAAGAAGGTTTTGTTCGCGCGGAGACGCGGAGGCGCGGAGGAGAAAAAGGCTGCACCTCGCCAAATGGCCACGCCGTCTTTCATTCCCGTGTTGAAAAGAGCGCTGCGCGCCAATGACGCAGCCCCTCCGCGTCTCCGCGCGAACAAAATTCTACAAAGGCACAAAGCGCAGCGGCAGCCCATCCTTGGGCCGCGGAATCGGCCAGGGCTGCCATTCCGCCCCGCTGCCCTCATCAAGCTCGATTCGATAGCGACGGAGCAACTGCACCATCAGGATGCGGATCTGCATCGTCGCAAAGTGCAGTCCCAGGCACATATGCGCGCCGCCGCCAAAGGGCACCCAGGCATATTTGTGCCGCCCTTTTGACTGTTCGGCCGAAAAGCGCATCGGATCGAATTTCTCGGGATCGGGCCAGATTTCCGGCATTTTGTGGGTATAGGCCACGGCGATGCTGCAAAAAGCGCCAGCCGGAATATCGTAACCGCCAAAGCTGAATGGCTTCAGCGCACGCCTGGGCAGCGATGGCACCGGCGGGATCAGCCGCAACGCCTCCTTGAACGCGAAATCGGTCAGCTCGAGCCGGTCGAGCTGACCATAAGCCAGTCCGGCATCGTCGTTCAGGCCCAGCTCGGCGATCTCGGCGCGCAGTTTCTCCTGCCATTCGGGGTTGCGGCCGAGCAACATCACCAGGCTGGTCGCCGATGACGTGATCGTGTCATGCGCCGCCATCATCAGGAAATTCATGTGATCGGCAATCGCCGCGTCATCGAGCGGCTTGCCGTCCTCATCGGTTGCGCGGCAGAATTGCGAGAAGAAATCCTGGCCCCCGCCCGCGCGCCGTTTGGGAATTTCCGCCAAGAAAAAATCGACCAGATATTTGCGCGCTTTCACCCCCCTGGCCATCATCGTGCCGGGCAGCGGCATGCGGATCGGCGCAACGCTCGCCTGCACCTCATCGACAAAGGCTTTGTTGATCTTCGTCGCTTCGGGACCCAGGTCCATGCCAAGAAAACTCTCCGCCGCCAGGTCGAGGGTCAGTTCCTTGACCGCGTCATAGAAGTTGATCGGCTTGTTACCCCAACCGCTCACCTGGCGCGCAATGCCCCGGTTCAGGGCTTCGGCATAATGACGCATCGGCTCCGGCTTGAAGGCGACCGCCATGACCTTGCGGTCAGCGCGGTGCTTGTCGAAATCCATCAACATCAACCCGCGCGGGAACAGCAGATTGAGCAGCGGTCCCCAGCCCTGTTCAGACGAAAACAGCTTATCGCGATCGAACAGCAACAGTTCGTTGGCGTCCGGCCCCACCATATTGACCTGCGGCCCGCCAAAGGCGTTGTTGCGGAACACCGGGCCATAGGTCGCAATCATCCGCCGCCCGAACGCCACCGGATCGCGCAGCATTTTGAAGGTATTGCCGACCAAAGGCAGCCCGTCCTCGCCCGGAATATGGCCGATCGCCCGTTGTGGAATCGGCTTCAGCCAATGCGGATTGGCCTTGAAGGTATGGGCGAGCGCCATTGGGGGGTCTCCGGGATCGTTACTTACATCAGTATAAGTAAGGCATGTACAAAAGACTAGCGGGTTGCCCGCCTTGCCCGCCATTCGTCCGCTGTTTGACCCCATGCGTCGATCGGGTTGGCGCCATGCGGCGGCGGGAGCTGCGTCGGCCCCCGATTGGTTGCGCCGAGTTTGCGGGCAAGGGCAATCGATGGGGCGTTATCCGGCGAGATCGTGTGGATGACGTCGTCCCACCCGAGCACGTCAATCGCATAGTCAATCGACGCCACGGCGGCTTCATGCGCGAAGCCCTTGCCGGTGAATTCCCGCGCCAGGCCCCAGGCGATCTCGTTGCCCGGCCATCCTTCCGGGCACCACGGCCCTGCCCGACCGATCCAGCGCCCGGTGTCGCGCTCAATCAGCGAAAACATTGAAAAGCCGCGAATACCCCAGGCTCCTGCCATGGTGCAAAGCCCACGCCACGCGATCGACGGTGGCTGCACGCCCCCCAAAAACCGCATCGTCTGCTCATCCTGATGAAAGGCGATCCAGGGCACCAGATCCTCGGCGGCAACCGGCCGCAGGATCAGACGGGGCGTAAACAGGATCGGGCCGGTCACGAGCTGTGCTTTCTTCAAGAGGTGATGGTTGCGATACGATCAAGCCACGCCGTGGCTGCTGAACGAAGCAGATCGCGCATCTTGCGCTGGAACAAAATGACCAGCGGCAGCAATAGAAATGGCGCGACGAACCCGAGCGTCACGATTGCGGCAGCACCGGCCACCAGCGCGATCTTTATCCCCTTGATCGTGGACGCACTGCCCGCATCGAGGATGATCGTACGTGGCCCCTTGGCATCGAAGAGCGGGTGGGTGGTGAAGGCTGTGCGCCCGTCAAACGCGATCCGATCGAGCTTGCCGACACGCGTTTGTTTGGTTGGTGACGACCCTGCAAAAGTCACCGGCGAATGCACCGAGCGAGCACCATGCGCCCATTGGTCGACCACCACCAGCCGCCGATGGCGCTCATAAATGCGATAGCGCGATGGGGGCGGCTGGCCCGGCATGCGATCAGCCGAAGCGCGCCTTCAACGCCATCATGGCGAGCGCAGCCTTGGCCGCTTCGCCGCCCTTGTCCTTATCGGCCGGGTGCGCCCGGGCCAGCGCCTGGGCCTCGTTTTCGACGGTCAGGATACCATTGCCAATGGCCAGGCCGTCCATGCTTAGTGCCATCAGCCCACGCGCGCTTTCGCCAGCGACGATCTCGAAATGATAGGTTTCGCCGCGAATCACGACGCCAAGCCCGACAAAGGCATCATAACCGCCGGTTTCGGCGGCAAAGGCGATTGCGCCGGGCACTTCGAGGGCACCGGGCACCGTGATCGTTTCATGCGCGTGCCCCGCATCTTCAATCGCCGCGCGCGCACCGTCGAGCAGCATATCGTTGAGGTGATCATAGAAGCGCGCTTCGACGATGAGGATCTTGGCCATTATTCGCCTCCGGTTCCGGGAATCGGCCGTTCGCCGACGATGCTCAGGCCATAGCCGTCCAGTCCCACCAGCGTGTGGTGCGTATTGGTGAGCAGCACCATATCCTGCACGCCCAGTTCGGCCAGAATCTGCGCCCCGACCCCGTAATCGCGCAGTTCCTCAATCTCCGGCGCGCCGGCACCCTTGCCTTCGCCGCGCAGCTTGATGAAGCGCGACACGCTGTCCTTCATGGGCCGGTTGATGACGACGATTACCCCCGATCCGGCTTCGGCAATCGCTTCCATGGAGCGTGAGAGCAGCCCCGATCGCTCGGATACCTCGCCGAACATGTCGACGAACCACGAAGCGGTGTGCATCCGAACCAGCGTGGGCGCGTCGGGATCGATCCGGCCCTTCACCAGCGCAATCGTTTCGTCGCCACTCGCCTTGTTGAAAAAGGTCATCGCCCGCCAGTCGCCGCCCCATTGGCTGTGGAAGCTCATTTCCGCGCGCTTTTCGACAAGGTGGTCATGTTTGCGGCGATAGGCGATCAGATCACGGATCGTGCCCATTTTTAGATTGTGGAGGCGGGCGAAGGCGACGAGGTCGTCCATCCGCGCCATCGTGCCATCGTCCTTCATGATCTCGCAGATCACGCCCGACGGGTTGAGCCCGGCGAGGCGCGCGACATCGACCGCCGCTTCGGTATGGCCGGCGCGCACCAGCACCCCGCCCTCGCGCGCGACCAGCGGGAAGACATGACCCGGTGTCACGATATCGCCCTTGCCCTTCGACGCATCGATCGCGACCGAGATGGTGCGTGCACGGTCGGCGGCGGAAATGCCCGTCGTCACCCCCTCGCGCGCCTCGATCGAGGTCGTAAAGGCGGTTTCGTGGCGGGTGCCATTGGCGCGGCTCATCAGTTCGAGCCCCAGCGCATCGACCCGCGCCTTGCTGAGCGACAAACAAATCAGCCCGCGCCCGTGCGTCGCCATGAAATTGATCGCATCTGGTGTCGCCATCTGCGCGGGGATGACGAGATCGCCCTCATTTTCGCGGTCCTCGTCGTCCACCAGGATGAACATCCGGCCATTGCGCGCCTCGTCAATAATCTCCTCGATTGGCACCAAGGCGGGCGTGTCGTCATTGCTGAAGACGAAGGTCTCCAGCTTGCGCAGCGTGTCCGCGGTCGGGTTCCAGTCGGGCGATTCAAGATCGCGCAGCGTATTGGCGTGAAGCCCGGCCGCGCGGGCCAGGCCGGACCGCGACATGCCTCCATCGGTGACGAGGCTGCGGAGTTTGTGGATTAGTTGTGTGCTCATAAACGGAGATAATCACATCTCAATGTGATCGTCAACCACAAATATCACATCACGCGCACATATAATCCTTCATTCGGGCCAAATAGCGCGCCAGTACGTCAATCTCCAGGTTGACGGCATTGCCCACCGCCATGGCACCGAAGGCCGTAACCTGCCAGGTATGCGGAATGATGTTGAGGCCAAACACGGCGCTGCCGCCTGGCTGGTCCGCGACGCTGTTCACCGTCAGCGAGACGCCATCAACGGTTACTGATCCCTTGGCGGCAATGAAGGGCGCGATTTCGGCCGGGCAGCGGATATCGACTCGGTGCGATCCGCCCTCCGGCATGATCGACACCACCTCACCGATCCCATCAATATGGCCCGTCACGATATGGCCACCAAGCTCGTCGCCAATCTTCAGCGCGCGCTCCAGATTCAGCCGACGACCGGCGGTCCATTGGCCTTGCGCGGTGCGGCTGACCGTTTCGCCTGAGACATCGACCGCGAACCAGCCGGGCACGCCTGGTCCCGATTTGTCGATCACCGTCAGGCAAACCCCCGAACAGGCAATCGATGCGCCCAGATCGATCGTCGCGGTATCGTAGCTGGTGTGCACCACCACCCGCGTATCGCCGCGCTGTTCGACCGCGCCAATGGTGCCGATGTCGGTAATGATGCCGGTAAACATGTGCCTATCCCCTGACCCGCTCGTAAACCTCGAGCCGGTCGATGCCAAGCATCCGCGTATCGTGGAGGCGCCAGCGACCTTGCGCCTCGGCGAGAGCTTCGAGACCAATATCGCCAAGCGACGCCTTGCCGCTGCCGATCAGGATCGGTGCGCGGTAGAGTAGCAGACGATCGACCAGGTCCGCTGCCAAGAAAGCGGCTGCTGTCTGCGCGCCGCCTTCGACCAGCAAATCGTTGACCAGCGTCAACTGATCAATCGCTCCCGGCGCGGCAACCGCTTCCCAGCCTTCGGGCGCGGTGCCGCGCGTCAGCAGCAAGCGACGCGGGCTGCGCGCCGTCAGCCCCTCCAGCCGGACATCGAGTGTCGGCTGATCGGCGGCCAGCGTCCCGCGCCCGACCAGAATCGCTTCGTGCCGCGTTCGCTCGAGATGGGCGTGCGCGCGGGCGATGGCGCCGGTGATCCAGCGGCTTTCCCCAGTTGCCAGCGCGATGCACCCGTCGAGCGATGTGGCAAGCTTGAGCGTAACGGCCGGGCGGCCGAGCCGCTGACGGGTGAGGAAGCCAAGCATCGCGCGCTCGGCCTCGGCAGCGCGGGGCCCTGTCACCAGCGCAATGCCAGCATCATCCAGCCGAGCCAGCCCCCGCCCGTTCACCGCGGGAAACGGATCGCCGATTGCAATCACGACTCGCCCGACGCCCGCCTCGCAGAGCACATCGGCACAGGCAGGGCCGCGCGCGCTCGGGCCGGCACAGGGTTCAAGCGTGACATAGGCCGTTGCACCGTGCGCGGAGGGGCCCGCCTGCGCGATCGCCATCGCCTCGGCATGGGGTCGACCGCCTGGCTGGGTCCAGCCGCGTCCCACCACCTTGCCCTCGCGCACGATCACGCAACCGACACAGGGATTGGGTGCCGTCAGTCCGCGTCCGCGCTCACCCAGCGCTAGTGCCGCGCCCATCCAGCGCGCATCGTCGGCGGTTGCGTTGGCCAATGGGCTAGTCAGATGCCCATCGCTTTCAGCTTGTCGTCGAGCCGTTTGAACTCGGCCTGGCGTTCTTTCTGCAGTTTTTCCAGCTCGGCCTGCTTTTTGTGCGCAATGACCTGGTCGATCTTTTGCTGCGCCTTGATCTCGGCTTCGCTCCGGCTGGCGGGCCATTGCTCAACATAGATGATGTTTTTTCGGTACACCCGGTCAGCGTGCGAATCATGGGCAAAGCCTGCCACCACCGCCGATGTGACCACGACCGACAGCGCCAGAAAGCCAAGCTCAAAGGGCCGACGCTGCGCCAGATAAAGCCGCAGATCGCGAATGCCCCGCAAGGGCGAGAAACGGGCGAAATAGTTCATCGCGGCAAGATAGGGCGGGCAAGCCGCCAAGGCCAGCCCCCCGCCCTTCCCCTGTCGTGCCCTCTCATCCCGGTCGCGCGCCCAATGCCGTGGCGGTGATCAAGCCTCTTCAATCCGAAACGTCACGCGCATCACCCGCCAGCGTTCCACCGGTGCGCCGTCGCGCGTCGCTGGACGGAAACGCCATTTGCTAAGCGCGGTCCGCCGGGTTGTTTCGAAGAAATCGTCAGAGGTTGCGCTGACGCGTTCGACAGCGCTCACGCGGCCATCAATGCCGATCAGCACGCGAACGACAACAAAACCGCTGCGTTACCCTCGCTGGTGCCGGTCGGTCCGGTCGGGATGATGGTCGTGCCGGGGAAGGTGACGTCCACGGGGCGATCAATCTTGATGATGGGGTCGGGGATGGTCGGTTTCGGTTGGGGCGCGGGGTCGGTCTTCGCTCTTGGCTGGACGGGCTCTGGCGGTGGGGGCTTGATCGGAATGTTGACGATCTCAATGGGTCCTGGCGGCTTGATCTTGATGATCTCGGGTGCCGCCAGCAGCACCGCGGTCAGAACGCCCGCGTTGATGGCGATCGCCATCGCCAGGCTGCCGGGCTTGATCGTGCCGGGCCGGTCATATCGTTCAGCATACATGGCCTGTTCTCCATCTTCTCCGCTGTCCGGATCAAACGTCCGGCTCTGTGATGGTACAACATAACATGATTCGCTTCAAGCTAGAGTTCCGTAACGTCACCTCCACGCTCAATCGTTGCTGGATAGCCTAGCCAGCGCTCGCTCGCGCCCGATCAGCGGCAGCAATGCCGCCATGTCTGGGCCATGATCCAGTCCGGTCAGCGCGCGACGGAGCGGAAGGAACAGCGCCTTGCCGCTGCGCCCGGTGCTTGCCTTCAGCGCCGCCGTCAGCGCGTGCCAGGGATCACTGGACCAATCCAGTGCTGCGGCCAGCGCCTTGGCCTCGGCCAAAAAGGCCTTGTCTTCCGGGGCAGGCATGGTTTCGATGGGGCCCTCAATCACGCGCCACCAATCCGCCGCCTCGGCGATGATCTTTATGTTGGGGCGGATCGTCTGCCAGGTCGGCGCGTCCATACCGGCTGGCAGCCGATCGGCGACTCGCGCGAAATCGAGCTGATGAATAATCTTGGCATTGAGTGTTTCCAGCTCGCCATCATCAAAGCGCGCGGGCGCGCGACCGAAGCGGGCGAGACCGAAGGCGGCGATGAGTGGCGCACGATCGGGCAGCGGTTCGATCGGGTCACTCGTCCCCAGCCGGGCAAGCAGCGCGATAATGGCTTCGGGCTCGATGCCGTTCTCACGAAATGCCTCGACCCCGATCGAGCCAAGCCGTTTCGACAGCTTGCCCTCGGTCCCAACCAGCAAAGCCGCGTGCGCGAACTGCGGCGGCGCGACTCCCATCGCCGCGAACATCTGCAATTGCAGCGCGGTGTTGGAGACATGATCTTCGCCGCGCACGACATGGCTGATGCCCATATCGGCATCGTCAATCGCCGAGGGCAGCATATAGAGCCAGGTCCCGTCGGCGCGGCGGATGACCGGATCGCTCATCGTCGCTGGGTCGAGCTTTTGGTGGCCACGGATGAGATCATTCCACTCGATCGGTGCATCATGATCGAGCTTGAAGCGATAATGCGGACGGACGCCCTCGCTCTCGAGCTTCGCGCGGCCGGCGTCGGTCAGCGCCAGTGCGGCCCGGTCATAGACCGGCGGCAGCCCGCGCCCGGCGGCAATTTTGCGCCTAAGGTCCAGCTCCTGCGCGGTTTCATAGGCCGGATAGACTCGACCCGCCGCCAGCAGTGCATCGAACTGTGCTTGGTACAGGTCGAACCGCTCGGACTGCCGCACCTCGCCATCGGGCTCCAGCCCCAGCCAGGCGAGATCGGCGCGGATCGAGTCGACAAAGCGTTCCTCGCTGCGTTCGGCATCGGTATCGTCGATCCGCAGCATGAAGCGCCCGCCCAGTTTTCTGGCCAGCAGCCAGTTTTGCAGCGCGGGGCGGATATTGCCGACATGCAGCGTGCCGGTGGGCGAGGGCGCGAAACGGGTGGTGACGGTCATAGTCGTGCTCTAGGGAGCGAGGCTTGACGCGGCAATGCCCCCTTTGCGTTGGCGGACACGCACTCTAAGGGGTCACAAATCTGTTACGAAGGGGTGCGCCAGATGAAGCTGATGACCGGCAATTCGAACATGCCGCTGGCGCGCGACGTGGCGAGCTATCTCGACATTCCCCTGACCCAGGCCAGCGTGCGCCGCTTCGCCGATGAGGAAGTGTTCGTCGAAATCCATGAGAATGTCCGCGGTGAGGATGTGTTCGTGCTGCAATCAACGGGCTATCCCGCCAATGATAATCTGATGGAGCTGCTGATCTGCGTCGATGCGCTCCGGCGCGCATCGGCCAAGCGGATCACCGCCGTCATCCCCTATTTCGGCTATGCCCGGCAGGACCGCAAATCAGGCTCGCGCACGCCGATTTCGGCTAAGCTCGTCGCTAATCTCATCGCCGTGGCAGGCGCGAACCGCGTGCTATCGATCGACCTGCACGCGGGGCAGATCCAGGGTTTTTTCGATATCCCGACCGACAATCTGTTCGCAGCCCCAGTGATGTCGGCGGACATCGAGGCGCGTTATGGTGATCGCAACCTGATGGTCGTCTCCCCCGACGTCGGCGGCGTGGTCCGCGCGCGTGCGCTCGCCAAGCGGCTCAACAACGCCCCGCTCGCCATTGTCGACAAGCGTCGCGAGCGCGCGGGTGAATCCGAAGTCATGAACATCATCGGCGATGTCGAGGGACGTTTTTGCATCCTGATCGACGATATCGTCGATTCGGCAGGCACGCTGTGCAATGCCGCCGCCGCGTTGAAACAAGCCGGGGCGGCGGGGGTGATCGCCTATTGTACCCATGGCGTGCTGTCGGGCGGCGCGGTCGCGCGCGTCGAAGGATCGGCGCTGAGCGAGCTGATCATCACCGATTCGATCGGCCAGCATGACGTGATCAAGGGCGCCAATCGCATCCGGCTGCTGACGATCGCGCCGCTGCTGGGCGAAGCGATCAAGCGGATTGCGGACGAATCGAGCGTTTCAAGCCTGTTCGACTGAGCGTCCCGACGCATCCTGAATGCCGGCCACCCGCACCCCGGCCATTTCGCGGCGCTTCAATTCGGCCTTCAGCGCTTCCGGTTTGGGCGCATAGATAAAGCCAAAGCTCACCGTGCCATGCTTTGTCTGCACCACGTGATGCAGCCGGTGCGCCTGCACGATTCGCTTCATGTAACTCCAGCGCGGCACATAGCCGGTCTCGAACCGGCGGTGGACGATGATGTCGTGGAAGCCGAGATAGATCGCGCCATAGCCAGCAATGCCTGCGCCAAGCCAGGTTGCCCAGTCACCCGTCGTGCCGCTCGTCCCCAACACCAGCAGCACAACCGACGGCGTCGCGAAAATCACGAAGAACCAGTCATTGAGCTCCCAGAAGCCGGTGCGGGGCTGGTGGTGGCTTTCATGCAGGAACCAGCCAAAGCCGTGCATCACCCAACGGTGAACGACATAGGCGAACACCTCCATCC
>JAIERC010000235.1 GCA_019747165.1 Sphingomonas sp.
GTTTGACGCCGATCCCACCAGCGGCAACAGGAAGTAAGGCGACCGATATGGCCGGCCCGATGGAACAGTTCGCGCTTAAGGTGCTCAAGCCGCTGAATGTGGCGGGTTTCGATGCGTCCTTCACCAATTCGTCGCTCTGGATGGCGATTGCGGTGGTGGGCATCGCCATCTTCCTGTTCGTTGGCACCGCCAAGCCGCAGCTCGTGCCCGGGCGCATGCAGGCCGCGGTCGAATATCTCTATGATTTTGTGCGAAACATGCTCGACGAGAATGTCGGCCCAGAGGGTCGCCGCTTCGTGCCCCTGCTGTTTTCGCTCTTTATTTTCGTGCTGGTCTGCAATCTGCTGGGCCTGATCCCCTGGGTTGGCGCGTTTACGCCGACCAGCCATATCGCCGTCACCTTCGGCCTGGCGTTGCTCGTCTTCGTGATTGTCTGCATCGTTGGCTTCGCCAAGCACGGCCTACATTTCTTCAGCCTGTTTTGGCCGAAAAAAACCTTTCTACCGCTCGCGATCTTCGTGGCCGCGATCGAGTTTCTAAGCTTCCTCAGCCGCCCGTTTACCCTGGCGATCCGACTGTTCGCCAACATGACGGCGGGCCACGTCCTGCTGAAGGTGTTCGGCACCTTCGTCGTCGCGCTCGGCTCGTTTGGGGCGCTGCCTTATGTGTTCGGCGTGCTGCCACTCGCGGTCAACGTCGCGCTGTCGGCGCTCGAAGTGCTGATCGCGGTGGTGCAGGCCTATGTTTTCGCGCTGCTCGCCTCGCTCTATTTGAACGACGCGATCAATCTTCACTAAGTTTACCCTTAAACTATTGATTTAACTTGAAAGGTTTTACTATGGACGTAGGTTCGGCAAAGGTTATCGGCGCAGGTCTGGCGGCGATTGGTGCGGGTCTGGCAGCGATCGGCGTGGGGTCGATCTTCGGCCAGTATCTGAACGGCGCGCTGCGCAATCCAGAAGCTGACGCCAAGATGGGCGGCCGCCTGATCCTGTATTTTGGTGTCGTCCAGCTCACTTTGCCCAAGCTGGGCAAGGTGATTACGGCGCGTGAAGACCAGATGAGCGGCGATCTCGCCACCGCGGAAAAGGCTCAGGCCGAAGCAACCCAGCTTGGCCTGGATTATGATGCGGGCGTCGCTGCTGCGCAGGACGCGGCGCGGGCCCAGCTCACCGCCGCGCGTCTGTCGGCGGCGACGGCGGTTGAGGGCAAGCTTGCCGCTGCCAATGCCGCGCTCGATGCCAAAGCCGCCACGGCTCAGGCCGCGCTTGATGCGGCTCGCAACAAGGCCCTGGCTGAGATTGAGACCGTTGCGGCAGAGGCGGCGACCGCCATTGTCGAGAAATTGACGGGCAACCGCCCAGCCGATGCCGATGCGGTCGCAGCCGCTCGGGCGGCACTGGCATAAGGAGCGGATGCGATGAACATTCTCCTTCTCGCCGCTGCGGAAGCCGCTGGTCACGAAGAACATGGTCCAACATTGCTCGGCCTGAGTGCTGAGGGCTGGGTCTATGTCGGCCTGACGATCTTTCTGCTGCTCGCGGTTTTTTATGCCAAGGCACCCCAGAAAATTGCCGAAGCACTTGATGCGCGCATTGCCAACACCAAGCGTCAGCTTGACGAGGCGACCGCGATCCGTGCCGAGGCGGAAGCGCTACTCGCCGACGCCAAACGGCGTAGTGCCGCTAGCGCTGGCGACGCCGCTACGATCATTGCGCAGGCAGAGGCCGAAGCAAAATTGGTGCTCGCCAAGGCAGAATCCGACGCGACCGATCTGATGGCCCGCCGTTCAAAAATGGCCGAAGACAAGATCGCCGCCGCCGAACGCGGGGCAATTGCCGATCTGCGCGCCAAGGCCGCCGATGCGGCGACCCATGCGGCGCAACACATCATTGCCGGTCGGCATGATGCCGGGGCGGATAAGCCGCTGGTCGATCGCACGATTGCCGGGTTGGCACGCATTAACTGATTGATACGGATAGGATAGCTTCGCGACCTTCTTTGGCCGCCTAGCTATCGCCGCAATTTTGCGCTTTGATTGTTCGGGGCGAATCACGCCCTCCTTATCGAGAAAGATCGTTTCATGAAGCTGATTGCTGCCGTCGCCCTGCTGACGCTCTCTGCGACTCCCGTTCTTGCCCAGACGATGCCCGCAACGCCGACAGCGCCCGCGCCAGCGACGCCCGGTGCCGCTGCAACTGCCCCAGCGAAGTTGACCGTTGATTCGCCGATCGAACAGCTTGTCGCAAATCCCGCTGCCAAGGCCGTGCTTGAAGGCGCGCTCCCCGGCATCTCGAGCCACCCTAGCTTTGACAGCTTCAAGGCGATGTCCCTCACCCAGGTGCAGCCCTATTCGGGCGGTCTCGTGACCGACGAGATCATCCTCAAGGTCGCTGCCGGGCTCGCCGGGATTAAGTAACGTATTGCTGTAGAGTCTGATGACTTTTGATTGGACCAACCCATACGCCGTTCGCCCTGAGCGAAGTCGAAGGGCATGCGGAGCGTGTGGGCTTCGACTTCGCTCAGCCCGAACGGGTGTGAGGTTGAATCGACCTAACGTCATCACGCTCTAGCAACGCGCCGTTCGCCTTCAGTTCGGCTGACGGCGCGTTGTTCAGTATCGCAGCATCAGCCTGCGCGCGATCGCTGGCGCGATATTGTGCACCACGCTCAATAATTTGGTCATGCCGATATTGGCTTCGGCACGGTCGGCCTCGATCGCCACCACAATTCGCCGGGCGCATTCGTTGACGGGCATTTTCTTGCGCGTTTGGCTCGCCGTTAGCTGCGTTTCCACCACGGGCGGCAGCACCTCCATGACATGAACCTTTGTGTCGGCGAGCTGCGCGCGGAGCGCCATCGTGAAGCTGCGCAGGCCGGCCTTGGTCGCACAATAGACGGGCGATCCCTTGTTGGGCGCGATGGCGAGGCCAGAGGTGATGTTGACGATCATCGCTTCGGGGCGGGCGCGCAGCCCAGCAATCAACCGCGTGATCAGGTGGATGGGCGCGGTCAGGTTCAGCTTGATGCATTGATCGACGGTGTCGAGGTCAATTGACGCGGCAATGTCATAGGTCGCCCCAGCGCCCGCATTGTTGACGAGAATGTCGATCGGCCATTGCCGAACGACATCGACGATCTTGTCGCATCCCGCTTCCGTCGTAAGATCGGCAGCGATTGCTTCCATCCCTTCGACATGCGCAGCGGCGAGACGTGCAGGATCGCGACCGCAGATGATCACACGGCACCCCTTGGCACGCAGCGCCCGTGCCAGTGCAAGACCGATACCATCGGTGCCACCGGTCACTAGGGCCGTCTTGCCGTTAACATCCATGCGGCTCTGCCCTTTGTCGATCAATATAGCCGTTGTTGCGCCTTGCCCGGCGTCCTAACTGAAGCCAATGACAGGCCCCAACCAACCCGATCGCTTCAACGAAGACAAGGCCACCTACACGGTTCGGGGGTCGGATGCGCCTGATCTTGATGCCGGGCTGGCAGCAATCCGTAATGTTTTGGCGACCTTGCCTGCACGACCGGGCGTTTACCGGATGAATGATGCGCGCGGCGACACGCTCTATGTCGGCAAGGCGCGCGCGCTGAAGAACCGCGTGACGAATTATACCCAGGTCGATCGGCTCCCGCGCCGCCTGCAGCGGATGGTCGCACAAACGCGGTCGATGACGATCGTGACGACCAATAATGAGGCGGAGGCGCTGCTGCTGGAGGCGCAGCTGATCAAGCGGTACCGCCCGGCCTATAATGTGCTGCTGCGGGACGACAAAAGCTTTCCGTTCATCCTGCTGCGCGCCGATCATGATTTTCCGCGCATCCAGAAGCATCGCGGCGCGCGGCGGGCCAAGGGCAATTATTACGGCCCGTTTGCTAGCGCTGGATCGGTCAACACCACGCTCAACGCGTTGCAAAAGCTGTTCTTGCTCCGCAGTTGCAGCGATAGTTTCTTCCGGAACCGCGATCGCCCCTGCCTGCTTTACCAGATCAAGCGCTGCTCGGCGCCGTGCGTGGGGCGCATCGCTGTCGATGATTATGCTGAGCTGGTCGATGACGCCAAGGCGTTTTTGGCCGGTAAATCGACCGAGGTGCAGACCAAGCTTGGCAAGCAGATGGAGGCAGCCGCCGAGGCGATGGACTTTGAGCTGGCGGCAATCCTGCGCGATCGGTTGCGCGCGCTGACCTTCATTCAGGGGTCGCAGGCGATCAACGCCGATGGGGTTGGCGATGCCGATATCTTTGCGATGTCCAATCGTGACGGGGTGATGGGCATCCAGGCGTTTTTTATTCGAGGCGGCCAGAATTGGGGGCATCGCAGCTTCTTCCCCGCCCACACCAATGATGTCCCCGAAGATGAAGTGCTGATGAGTTTTCTTAGCCAATTTTATGAAGAAGTGCCGCCGCCGCGGACGATCTTCATCGATCGCGATCTTGCCGATGGGGCGTTACTGGGCGAGGCACTGGGCACCGCGGCAGGCCATAAGGTGGCGCTGTCGACGCCGCAACGTGGCGTGCGGCGGCGGCTGCTCGATCAGGCCAAGCGCAATGCCGAGGAAGCGCTGGATCGTCGGCTGGCCGAGAGCACGACCCAGGCGAAACTGCTACGCGAAGTGGCCGAATTGTTTGATCTTGGCGAGCCGCCGGATCGGATCGAAATCTATGACAACAGCCATATTCAGGGCACCAATGCGCTGGGCGCGATGGTCGTTGCCGGGCCAGAAGGGTTTCGCAAGGGCCAGTATCGCAAGTTCAACATCAAGCGACCCGAAACCATTGCTGGCGACGATTTCGGCATGATGCGCGAGGTATTCCAGCGCCGCTTTGCCAAATATTCGGACGCGGGCGACCAGGATGAAGTCGCCGATCGTGATGGCGATGACTGGCCTGATCTTGTCTTGATCGATGGCGGTCGCGGGCAGCTCAACGTGGTCAGGCGCGCGCTGGAGGAAATGGGGATTGAGGACATCTGCCTGGTCGGCATCGCCAAGGGGCCGCATCATGGTCGCGACGGGCGTGAGGTGTTCCACCTGATGGACGGGCGTGAATTCCAGTTGCCGGTCAACGCCCCGGTGCTGTTCTATCTTCAGCGATTACGCGACGAAGTGCATCGTTTCGCGATCGGGGCGCACCGCGCGAAACGTGCCAAGGCGATCGGCGCAAGCCCGCTCGATGAGGTGCCAGGCATTGGCCCGGCGCGCAAAAAGGCGCTGCTGATGCATTTCGGCACGGCCCGCGCGGTGCGCAATGCCAGCCTTGAGGATCTGCAAAAGGCACCTGGCGTTTCAGCGATGATGGCGCAGAGCATTTATGATTTTTTCCATGCGCGTTGAGGGCATAAACAGCCGCAACAAAATGTAATTTCAGCTCTTCGGAATTTGTTCACCGTGTTGGGGTACCCCTTGGTTCATGCCAACGCCGGTCTTCCTGACGGTCGATATCGAGATTATGTGGCGGCACCATGCTGCCGGGCTCGATCCTGCGACCCTGTTCGAACGCTCGTTCGAACCAGCGGGCGTTGGCCTTGCCTATCAACTTGAGATGTTGCGCCGGTATAATTTGAAGGGCTCGTTCTTCGTCGATCCGATCCCGGCGTTGATCTATGGGCTCGACCCGTTTCGCCGCGTGATCGATGCGATCCAGTCAGCAGGGCAGCGCGTTGATCTGCACCTCCATCCCAACTGGACGAATATTGTCAACGGCGATCATCAGGGCTCGATCAGCCGTTTTCATCTAAGCGATCATAACTTCAACGAGCAATTGTCGTTGATCGAGAAGGCTCGAGATATGCTGGTGGCGGGAGGCGCTTTGCCGCCGGTTGCGTTTCGTGCCGGTAACTATGCCGGCAATGATGATACATTGGCGGCGCTTGCCACGCTTGGCTTTGACTATGACAGCAGCCATAATGGGTCGGTCCATCCCTATCCAAGCGGGATTGATCTGCCGGCGCGCCAGATTGCCCCGATTGCGCGCGGGGGGGTGACCGAAGTGCCGGTATCGTTGATCGAAGAGCGCCCGGGAGCCTTGCGACATTTTCAGATTTGCGCGCTTTCAGTTGATGAGATGCGGGCGGCGCTCAATCATGCAGTTGACCAGGATCATGCCGTGGTGACGATCGTCAGCCACGGCTTTGAACTTGCCAATCGCGCAGGAACGCATCCGAACGCGGTGCATGTTCGCCGTTTCGACATGTTGTGCGCGCTGCTCGACGAACGCCGCGATGTCCTGCCGACGCAGCACTTTGCTGATCGTCCTGCGCTCCGCCTGGGGCAGGAAGACGCGCCGTTGCGCCCGAATATGGCGCGGCTGCGCTGGCGCCAGGCCGAACAGCTCTGGTCGAATATGGTATCGGAACGGGCGTTGTGACGGCGACCCCGCTGCCCCTGCGTTTCCAGCTCGGCGCGCGCACATTGATGGCCGTGCAGCGCCAGCTCGTGCGGGTGCCGTTATCGCTCGAAGAGGCGATGGAGGGGCGCTTGCCCGTCCTGCCGCCGCTCGATCGAACTGCCCACGGCTATGCGATTACATCGCTCCCTGCCGATCGACGTGATGCGATGGCCTTTGCTGGCGGTGGCATGATCGCCTTTGTCCGTCAGCATTATACCCGACATTTCATTGACCTGACGACCGGGTTTGAAGCCTATGAGGCGTCGCTCTCCGCCAACACCCGATCGGCAATGCGGCGCAAGGCGCGCAAGGTAACGACCGTTTCAGGCGGCATGCTCGATGTGCGCCGCTTCCGCACCCCAGACGAGCTGACCGAATTTCATGATACCGCACGGCGCATCTCGCTGCGCACCTATCAGGAGCGGCTGCTCGGCGGTGGTTTGCCCGATGACGAAGCTTTTCTGCGCCATATGTATAGCGCGGCGGCGGCGGGTTCCGTGCGCGCCTGGCTGCTCTATGTCGCTGGTGAACCAGCGGCTTATCTGTATCTGACGATCCGTTCGGGGACCGTGCGTTATGACCATGTTGGCCATGATCCGGCGTTTAACGATCTGTCGCCTGGTGGCGTTTTGCAGATGGAGGCGCTCCGCGATTTGTTTGCAGAGGGCAATCTGACGCGCTTCGATTTCACCGAAGGGGATGGCCAGCACAAGCGCCAGTTCGCGACCGGCGGCGTTGCCTGTATCGATATGCTGTTGCTGCGCGCTTCTTTGGTCAATCGGCTGACGACCGTAGCGCTGGGCACTTTTGATCGAAGCATGGCGCTCGGCAAGCGGGCAACCAATCGGCTGGGGTTGCAAAAGGTCGCGCGGCGGCTACGGCGCTGATTTCGTCGCCGACCGCGCACCCGCTATAGCGCGGGCGTGCATATTCGAGCCGAAGCCCTGATTCTGTCGATCCGCGCGCATGGCGAGCATGGTGCCATAGTGCGCGCGCTCACCCGCGCGCACGGGGTGCAGCCTGGCTATGTGCGCGGCGGCAGGTCGCGTCGCGTGCGACCAATCCTGCAACCCGCCAACCTGGTGCTCGGCGAGTGGCGCGCGCGCACCGATGAGCAATTGAGCAGCCTGACGGTGGAGCTGATCCACAGCCGCGCGCCGTTATTTGCAGAGCCGCTGCCCGCCGCTCTGCTCGATTGGGCGACGGTGCTTACGACCGCGGCTTTGCCTGAGGCGCAGCCCTTTGCCATGCTGCATGACGCGCTGACCGGGCTGTTCGAGGCGGTTGAAGCAGCGCCAGCCGCGCGCGGTTGGGCCTCCGCCCTGGTCCGCTATGAATTGTTGTTGCTCGCCGAACTGGGCTTTGGCCTTGATCTGGAGAGCTGCGTCGTGACCGGATCGGTCGACGATCTTGCCTTTGTCAGCCCGCGCAGTGGTGGCGCGGTGAGCCGTGCGGCAGCGGGCGATCATGCGGCACGGCTACTGCCCTTACCGGCCTTTTTGCGGATCGGCGGGCCGGCCGATTGGCCCGATATTCTGGCTGGTCTGGCCATTACCGGCCATTTTCTGGAGCGCAACGTGCTGATCGACAAACGCCGTGAAGCGCTGACATCGCGGACACGGCTGATTGATCGCCTCAAGAGAGCGGTTGCGTAAGGAGTTAGCCCTCGCCTAGGCGATTCGAGCCAATATCGGCTGGGGGACCGGCGTTGACGACAAAGACGGACATGCTCGAACTCGCGGTCGTCATCCCGACCTTTAACGAGGCGGCCAATGTGCCGCTGCTCGTGGCGCGGCTTGACGCTGCGCTGGCGGGGCACGTCTGGGAAGCGATTTTCGTCGATGACGATAGCCCCGATGGCACCGCCAATGCCGCGCGCGCTATTGCCTGCAGCGATGCTCGGGTGCGCGTCATCCAGCGGATTGGGCGGCGTGGGCTGTCATCGGCCTGTATCGAGGGGATGTGCGCGACTGCCGCGCCGTTGGTCGCTGTGATCGATGGCGATCTCCAGCATGATGAGGCGCTGCTGCCGCACATGCTCGACGCATTGCACCATGATGCCGGGCTTGATGTCGTGATCGGCTCGCGCTTTATCGGCGATGGCGGGACAGGGGAGTGGGATAGGGATCGCGTCGCTAAATCCGCCTTTGCCACGCGGTTGTCACGCTTCGTCCTCAAGGCTGACCTTAGCGATCCAATGAGCGGATTCTTCATGATCCGCACGGATATGGTGCGTGCGCTGGCCCCGAATCTGGCGGCGATCGGCTTCAAGATATTGTTGGATATCATGACCGGCAGCCGCAAGCCGCTGAATTTTCTGGAGCTGCCCTATACTTTTCGCACCCGCGCGATTGGGGAGAGCAAGCTTGACCATGTTGTCGCGATGGAATTTCTGATCGCGCTCTATGATCGGATGTTCGGCCGCTACGTGCCCGTGCGCTTTGCGCTGTTTTCGGTGATCGGTTCGATCGGCGTTGCCGCGCATATGGCGGTGCTGGCGATCATGCTGGCGGCGGGCGTCGCTTTTCTGGGCGGGCAGATTATCGCTGCCTTTGCCGCGATGACGATGAACTTCTTCCTCAATAACGCGCTGACTTATCGTGACCGGCGATTGCGCGGGTTAAGGCCGTTACTTGATGGCTGGGTATCATTTTGCGTGGTGTGCTCGGTCGGGCTGGTCGCTAATATCGGCGTGGCGGGTTTTCTGCATGATGTGCAAAGCGGCACCTGGGCGGTATCGGCGTTGGTCGGCGTGCTAGTCGGCGCGGTGTGGAACTATGCGCTGTCATCGCGCTTCACCTGGGGGCGGTATTAGCTGCCCGATTATCTCCAGCTAAAGAACCACATCCAGTTCAGGAAGCTCATCGGTCCGGCGAGCGGTGCTGCCGACAGGATCGGGTAGAAATAGATGAACAATACCCCCGCCAGCCCTGCGAACCAGGCGTCGGCATGGCGCAGCCTACCCTTGCCGAAATGGTCGAACGCGGCGGCGAGCGCGAGGCAGAGGAAGATGCTCGGCAGATAATAATAATAGAAAAAGCCGATCTTTTTCGGGATGATGATCCACGGCAGATAGGCAGCGATCCACAGTCCAGCGATCGCCCCGACAGCGGCAGCGCTATCGCGCCACCAGGCAAAGAGGCAGGCCGCCACCGCAATCAGCCCGCCCCACAGGATCGCCGGATTGCCGATCAGCAAAATGCCGCGCTGCGCCCCGTCGACCGGTTCGTAGAGATACCAGATCGGCCGGATGTCGAGCGGCCAACTCCACCAGCTCGATTGATAGGTGTGTGGCGGCAGCGGCAAGGTTTGCTGCGCGTACATCGCCGCCTGAAAGGGCAGCAACGTGGCCAGGGTCAGCGGATCGTTGGCGTAGAAAAAGGCGGGTAGGAAGGTGAGGAAATAGGTCAGCAGGCTCACCCCAGCGAACAGAAACGCTGCCAACACGCGCTGCCCGCCCAGCGCCGGTGCGACGCGATTATCCGCCAGCAGAATCGCCAGCCCGGCCAGGCCGACAAAGGGCACCGCCGTCCATTTCGTGCCAACGGCCAGCCCGAACGGCAACGCCGCCAGTGCAATCCGGCGGATCAGCTGCGCTCGGTTCCCTTGCATCGCCCAGATCATGGCGGCGATGCCGGTGATCACGAACGCCGCCATAAACCCATCGAGCATGCCGATCCGCGCCTGCACGAACACGGTGAAGTTCAGCATCGTGAACAGGGCAGCAAAAATCGCGGGACGAAGTCGGCCAAGCAGCAGCCAGCCAATCGTAAATACGCCAATCACCACAGCCGTCGCCGCCACCGCCGAAAAAAACCGCCAGCCCAGGCTGTTGTCGCCGAACAACAGGATACCGAGCGCGATAATCTCTTTGCCGAGCAACGGGTGTTCGGTGTTGATCGGCCGGGTCAGCGTCAGCAGATAGCGTGCGGCTGGTACATAATGCGTCTCATCGAACACCAATTTTAGTGGGCGGGTGATGTTTATCAAGAACAGGAGCGCGGCGACCAGGCCGATGCCGGTGGCGGTTGCCCAGGGGCGGGAGGCGCGCGATTCGAGGCTCATCGCCCGTCCTTTCCACCTTCGAAACGGTCGTTCAAGGCCTACGCCCCATTGACGGGGAGTGCCCCCGCCCGGCAAAG